>NZ_JBYTEM010000035.1:0-45627 GCF_058789735.1 Rhodanobacter sp. FW106-PBR-R2A-1-15
GCGCTGCTCAAAAACCAGTCCAACTACCGCGCCAAGGCGCATCAGATGGCTTGACCAACAACATAGAATCTCCTACACCCAGTCGCGCGGCTGCAGGTAATCGGTAAGCTTCGCCTCGGCGGAGCCGGCTTCCGGCTGGTACGCGTACTCGAAGCGCACGCGCGGCGGCAGGCTCATCAGGATCGACTCGGTGCGCCCGCCCGACTGCAGGCCGAACAGCGTGCCGCGGTCGTAGACCAGGTTGAACTCCACGTAGCGGCCGCGCCGGTACAGCTGGAACTCGCGCTCGCGCTCGCCGTACGGTGAGGCCTTGCGGCGTTCGACGATCGGCAGATAGGCATCGAGAAAACCCTGGCCCACGTCGCGGGTGAAGGCGAAGCAGCGTTCGAAGCCGCCTTCGTTGAGGTCGTCGTAGAACAGCCCGCCCACACCGCGCGTCTCGTCGCGGTGCTTGAGGTAGAAGTATTCGTCGCACCACTGCTTGTAGCGCGGATAGACATCCGCGCCGTACGGGGCGCACAGCTCGCGCGCCACCGCATGCCAGTGCCGTACGTCCTCGTCCACCGGGTAGAACGGGGTGAGATCGAAACCGCCGCCGAACCACCACACCGGCTCCACGCCTTCCTTGTGCGCTTCGAAATAGCGCACGTTGGCGTGGGTGGTGGGCACGTGCGGGTTCTTCGGGTGCAGCACCAGCGACACGCCGGTGGCGATGAAGCTGCCGCCGGCCAGCTCGGGCCGGTGCGCGGTGGCGCTGGGCGGCAGCGGGTGGCCGTGCACGCGCGAGAAATTCACCCCGGCCTGCTCGAACACCGCGCCGTCGCGCAGCACGCGGGTGCGCCCGCCGCCGCCGGCCTCGCGCGTCCACGCGTCCTCGGTGAACCGCGCGCCGCCATCGGCCTGCTCGATCGCAGTGCAGATGCGGTCCTGCAGTTCGCGCAGGAAGATTTCGGCCTGGTTGGCTTGCTCGCTCATCGTCTGGCGTCGTCGGTTCGGTGCGGCGAGCTTAGCAAGGCGAGCGCTGCGGTGGATGCGACGTGGCGTCGCGCGGAAACGATGATGGCCCCGCGCAGGGCCGTCGTCATCGCGGATGGCCAGGAAATCAGCCGCCCAGCGAAGCCATCGGCATCGATTCGGCGCCGGCGGAAATCAACTGCAGATCCCGGCCGATGTCGCCACTGACGCATCCAGTTCATGTAGCCGGTGTGGATCAGGCGGGTGCCGTCCTTCTTCACCTTGTACTTGAGGTTGGTGCTGTCGACATAGCTGATCTTGACCTGGTGCGTGTCGAAGGCGACGTGGCTCTTCGCCTGGTAATCGTTGCCGTTCAGCGCCGCGTCGATGCCGTCGGCATGCTCGGCGGTAACGACCCAGGTACGACCGACCAGCGCGCCGTTGACCGCCTTGCTCACCTGCACCGCGGTCAGGCCGGCGGGCATGCTGATCGGCCGTGGGTCGACCAGCAGCGTCTGGCGGAACGCCATGGTCAGCCGCCGCAAGGCGCACGGCCCTTGCCGCCTGCCAGGCGGCAGCGCGGCGCACAAGGCGGCGCTCAGCTGATCCGCGCGCGCATCCGCCGGTGTCCGATCAGCTGCGCCCAGCGCAGGCCCAGATCGATCCACATCAGGTAGCTGGCCTCGACCAGCAGCAGGCCGAGATAGCGCCGCTGCCGCGGCAACGCCGGTTCGGCGGCGACCGGGCTGCCGTCGAAGCCGAGCCGGCGCGCCAGCAGCAGACAGCGGGCCAGGTGATAACGGCTGGTCACCAGCGCCACCGGCGGCAGGCCGCCGTCGCCCGCCTCGGCCAGCAGCAGGCGCCGCGCGTGGCGCAGGTTCTCCAGCGAATCGACCGAATCCTGCTCCAGCTCCAGCCGCACCGTGTCGGCCAGGCCGTGTTGCCGCAGCCAGGCCTGGCCGGCGGCGGCCTCGCTGCACTGGCTGCCGCTGCAGCCGCCGAGCAGCAGCAGGTGGCCGGTGTGCTGCTGCTCGGCCAGCGCCAGCGCACGGCGCAGCCGCTGCTGGTAGTCGTGCTCCGGCGCATCGCGCTCGAGCCGGCGGCCGAACACCAGCGCCACCATGCGCCGCGGCGGCGCCAGCGGGCTGCGCGCGGCGACCCGGCAGACGTGGATCAGATAGCCCAGCCAGACCAGGCCCGCGCTGAGCAGCAGCGCCAGCGCGGTGACCAGCGCGGCGTACTGCACGTCACGGTCGCGCAGGTAGCGCCAGGGAGTGCGGGTTGGAGACGGATTCGGCGGCACGGAGCAGGCGTGGCAGTCGGGACGCGCCAGCATAGTCGCCGCGCGCCTTCCGCGGCACTTCGGCGGCTGAACGTGCGTCGCTTGCAGACTAGGCATTCACCGGGGCGGCGGCTACGCTTTCCGGATGCCTTCCCCGATGACTCCCCTCGCGGTCACCGCCTACACCGCCACCTCCGCCATGGGCAGCGGCCTGGCGGCGCAGCTCGATGCGCTCGCGCACGCCCGCAGCGGCCTGCGTCCGAACGACTTCAGCAGCGCGCCGCTGGCGTGCTGGATCGGCCGCGTCGATGGCGTGGAAGACGTCGCCCTGCCCGCCGCGCTGGCCGCCTGGGATTGCCGCAACAACCGCCTGGCCTGGCTGGGCCTGCAGCAGGACGGCCTGCTCGACCGCGTGCGCGCGGCGCGCGCACGCTACGGCGCGGCCCGCGTGGCGCTGCTGCTGGGCACCTCCACCGCCAGCATTGGCGCCACCGAGGAAGCCTACCGCCGGCTCGATGCCGACGGCGGCATGCCCGACGACATGCTGCGCCCGGCGATCCACGCGCCGCATTCGCTGGCCGGCTTCGTCGCCGCCGCGCTCGCCCTGGAAGGGCCGTGCCTGACCGTCTCCACCGCCTGCTCGTCCAGCGCCAAGGTGTTCGCCAGCGCCGAGCGGATGCTTCGCCTCGGCCTGGTCGACGCGGCACTGGTCGGCGGCGTGGACACCTTGTGCGACAGCGTGCTGTTCGGCTTCAACGCGCTGGAACTGGTCTCGCCTGAGCCGTGCCGCCCGTTCGACGCCGCACGCAACGGCATCTCGATCGGCGAGGCCGCCGGCTTCGCCTTGCTGGAGCGCATCGAGGCGGCGCCGGATGCACCGCGGCTGCTCGGCTACGGCGAATCCAGCGACGCCTACCACATGTCCACGCCGCACCCGGACGGCCTCGGCGCCGAACTGGCGCTCAACGACGCGCTGGCGCGCGCCGGCCTCGACGCGGCGCTGGTGGACTACATCAACCTGCACGGTACCGCCAGCCAGAAGAACGACGAGGTGGAAGCGGCGCTGGTGGCGCGCACGTTCCCGAGCAGCACGCGGGCCAGTTCGACCAAGGGTTTCACCGGCCACACGCTGGGCGCCGCCGGCATCCTCGAGGCGACCGTCGCGCTGCAGGCGATCGAGCACGGCCTGATCCCCGGCAACCTCGGCGGCGATGCGCCCGACCCGGGCTGCGGCGCGCATTTCGCCTGGCGCAACGAACGCCAGCAAGTGAACGTGGCGCTGAGCAACTCGTTCGGCTTCGGCGGCAACAACGCCTGCCTCGCGTTCGCCCGCGCCGGGTTCGCCGCATGAGTGCGCTGCGCGTATGGGTGGAAGGCGTCGGCCTGTGGTCGCCGCAGCTGGCCGACTTCGCCGCGCTGCGCGCGCTGCTGGCCGGCGCCACGCCGGCGCCGCCACCGCCGCGTCCGGCTGCCGCCATGCTGCCGCCGAACGAACGCCGCCGCGCGCCGGAGAGCGTGCTGCTGGCGGTCGAGGCGGCCGGCCAGGCGCTGGCGATGAGCGGACGCGATGCCGCCGCGCTGGCCTGCGTGTTCGCCTCCTCGCACGGCGACCAGCCAATCACCGACTACATGTGCGCCACCCTCGCCCAGGCGCCGGCCGAGCTGTCGCCGACCCGCTTCCACAACTCGGTGCACAACGCCGCGGTCGGCTACTGGACCATCGCCACCGGCTGCCACGCGCCGTCCACCGCGGTCAGCGCGCAGCGCGCCAGTTTCGGCGCCGGCCTGCTGGAAGCGGCCAGCCAGGTGCTGGCCGAGCAGCGCGCGGTGCTGCTGGTGTGCAGCGACACCGCCGGCAGCGGCCCGCTCAGTGAAGTCACCGAATGCCGCCAGTCGTTCGGCTGCGCGCTGGTGCTGGCGCCGCAGGCAGGCCCGGCCACGCTGGCCCGGCTCGATCTCGCGCTGCAGCCGGGCGCGGTCATCGACATGCCGTTGCCCGAACCGCTGGACGGCTGGCGCACCGGCAGCCCCTCGGCGGCGAGCCTGTCGCTGCTGACCCTGCTTGCCGACCACGGCAGCCGCGGCGTGCTGCCCGCCGCCGCTACACTGGGATTGTGTATCGACATGGAGCACGTCGCTTGAACACTGCCGCCGCACGCTGGTGTGTGCTGATTCCCTGCCTCAACGAGGAAGCCGCGATCCGCGCGGTGGTCGAATCCGTGCTGGCGCTGGGCGCGCCGGTGATCGTGGTCGACGACGGCTCGGACGACCGCACGCCGGAGATCGTCGCCGCGCTGCCGGTGACCCTGCTGCGCCACGCCACGCGCCGCGGCAAGGGCGAGGCGCTGCGCCAGGGCTTCCGCGAGGCGCTGCGCCAGGGCTATGACGCCGTGCTGACCATGGACGGCGACGGCCAGCACCTGGCCGCCGACATCCCACGCATCGTGGCTGCTGCGCAGCGCCACCCGCAGCACATCGTGATCGGCGCGCGCCTGCTGGACCGCGAACAGCAGCCGAAGGGCCGCCGGCGCGCCAACGCAGTGGCCGACTGGGGCATCTCGTGGGCCTGCGCGCAGCCGGTGGCCGACACCCAGAGCGGGCAGCGCTGGTATCCGCAGGCGGCGCTGGCGCTGGTCGACCTGCCGGCGGAGAACTTCGTGTTCGAGGCGGCGATCCTGATCGCCGCCTCGCGCGAGCAACGGCTCGGCGTGGTCTCGGTGCCGATCGCCTCGCGCTACCACGGCGCGTTCCGCCCCAGCCACCTCAAGCCGGTGCGCGACGTCACCCGCATCACCACCTACACCATCGGCCGGGTGGTCCACTACGGCCACATCGTCGCCAGCTACCGCCGCTCGCGCGGCGCACCGCTGGTGCTCGATGACACCGCCACGGCGCCGGCCAAACCGGTGGCGCTGGACGGTTGATCGACGCAACTCCGCCGTAAGAGCCCGCTGGCGGGCGATGCTTTTGGGGCCGGGATTCGGGATTCGGGATTCGTAACGGCAAGAGCATCACCCGCCAGCGGGCTCCTACAGCACGGTCATCGAAGCACGGGGCCTCGCGCAAGAAGCATCAGCCCATGCCGCCGTTCACTCCGATCACCTGGCCGTTGATGTAGGCGGCGGCGTCGGAGCACAGGAAGGCGACCAGCGCGGCGACTTCCCCCGGCTTGCCGGCGCGCTGCGCGGGCACCAGTTCGCGGATGCGCTCGGGCGGAAACGTCGCCTCGGCCATGCGCCCCTCGATCACGCCGGGTGCGACCACGTTGACGGTGATGCCGCGCGAGGCCATCTCGCGCGATAGCGACTTGCTGGCGCCGACCAGCGCGGCCTTCGCCGCGGCGTAGTTGGTCTGGCCGCGGTTGCCCAGCTGCGCCGCCGCCGAGCCGATCGAGACGATGCGGCCGAAACGCGCGCGCGCCATCGGCAGCAGCAGCGGCTGGGTGACGTGAAAGAAGCCGTGCAGCGAGACGTCGATCACCCGGTGCCACTGCGCGTCGCTCATGCCGGCCATCGGCGCGTCGTCGTGGATGCCGGCGTTGTTGACCAGCGCATGGATCGGCCCTTCGGCCAGCAGCGCGTCCAGCGCGGCGCGGGTCACCTCGGCGTCGGTGACGTCGAACGCGACCGCCTGCGCGCGGCCGCCGCCAGCGACGATCGATGCGGCGGTTTCCTCGGCCCGGGTCAGGCTGTGGTGGCCGTGCACGATCACCTGCCAGCCGGCCGCGGCCAGCGCGTGGCAGATCGCGCCGCCGAGCTCGCCACTGCCGCCGGTGACCAGGGCGCGACGGGCGGGAGGGGCTTCGGACATGGCGTGGCTCGCAAGCGATTCAGCGGGAGGGATGGATCACCACGGCGCGCCCGCTGGCCAGCAGCCGGCCACGATGCTCGACGCGAAACGCATACTGCGCGCCGCCGTCGTCGGCGTAAAGGCATTCGGCATGGACGTCCAGCGCGCCGTCGAGGCCGTCGACGTATTCCTCGTGCAGCTGCACCTCGCGCAGGCTGACCAGCCGGCCGGGACGTACCGTCTCGTCACCGCGCGCACGCGCCAGCAGCGCGCCGTGCACCGCCGCTGCCTGCGCGCCGTATTCGGCCAGGTGCACCGCATGCAGGCCGTGCGCGCCGCGCAGCGGGTTGTCCACGCGCGCATGGCTGGCGCTGCTCGCGTGAATCGTGCGCTCGTCCCAGGCGAGCACCGCATCGAGCAGGCACATCGCGCCGGCGTGCGGGATCAGCTGCGCCCAGTCAGTCTTGTCGAGCATGCGGCGCCATCAGGATCGACAGACAGAAGTGGAACGCCACGCCCAGGCTCACGGTGAGCCCGATCGCGCGCAGCACCGGGATCGTCGCCCACGCCAGCATGCCGAACACCAGCAGCGCGGACAGTACGCAGACGATGGTGGCGTGCAGCGTGCGCCGCTGCTCGGCCGGGTCGCCGGTGTCGCGCTCGAAGAACAGCGCGTAGTGCAGGCCCAGCCCACCAGCGAGGATCAGCGCAACCAGGTGGAACAGCGAGATCTCGACGCCGGTCGCGCGCTCCACCGCCAGCACCAGGAAGGTGGCCAGGGTCATCGGCGCCAGCACGTGCCAGGCGCGACGCAGGCTGCGCAGCGCGAGCGCGATGGTCAGCACCAGCAGCAGCGCGGCGGCCGCGAGCGCCTGCAGGATGCGCGAACGGTAGTCGACCACCAGCGATTCGGAGGCGGCCTTGAGGTCGAGCAGGCGCACCGCGCCGTGGCTGTCCGCGCCCAGCGCCTGCAGCGCGGCCACGTCGTGCACGCCGCTGACCGTGCCCAGGCCCAGCCAGTGGCCGTCGCGCTCGACCAGCATCGCGGCGAGGCGCTGACCCAGCGGCGTCTGCGCATAGCGCTCGGGTGTCAGCGGCGGCAAGCCGCGCGCGATCTGCACATCGTCGACGAACGGGCGGAACAGGTCGGCGCGGAACGGCAGGCCCTGCAACGCCTCATCCAGCGCGTGCTGCAGCGTGGCGCGGTCGGGCAGCTTCGCCTGCCGCGCACGCTGCACGGCCACGCTGGGCAGGTAGCGCGAGGGAAGCTCCAATGCATCGGCGGCATGCCGCGCCAGCAGCGCGTCCGCCTTCGGCTGCAGCCGCTCCGACAGTTCCAGCACGCCCTGCGCGCTGGGTGCCTCCAGCACCAGCAGGTAGCGCACGTCGGGCGCGCCCAGCGCCTCGCGCAGGCGCGCGTCGTGCTGTAGCAGGTCCGGCGGCAGCGGGGTCAGCGCGGCAAGGTTGTCCTGCCAGAACGGGCCGCGGGCCAGCGCCAGCATCGCCACGATCGCCACGGCGACCACCACGGGAATCCAGCGCGACCGCGGCAGGCGATCGACGAACGTGCGCGCCTGTATCAGCCAGCGCATCCCGGCCACGTCGCGCACCCGCCGCGGCAGCAGGTACGGCAGCAGGTAGCGCGTGCTGAAGCCGGCCACCAGCAGGCCGACGATGGTGAACAGCGCCAGCTGCTTCAGCCCGTTCACGCCGGAGGCGTAGAACGCCAGGTAGGCGATGCAGGCCGAGGCGATCGCGGTGAGCAGCAGCGGCCACAGCGTGCGCACGCTGGCCAGCGCATCCTCGCCCGCACGGCGGTGGCTGAGCACGCGGATCGGGTACTCCTGCGCCACGCCGAGCAGGGTGAAGCCGAACGCCAGGGTGATGCCGTGCACCGCGGGGAAGGCCACGGTGAGCGCGGCGATACCGGCCAGCGCGGCGCTGGCGATCGGCAGCGCCGACAGCAGCAGCGAGCCGACGCTGCGGTACGCCAGCAGCAGCAGCGCGATGAAGCCCACGGTGGAGATGCGCCCGATCCAGTCCGCCTGGTGCCGCGTCTGCGCCGCGGCCACCACGCTGAAGTAACCTGGCCCGCTCAGCTCGAGTGTTGCACCGGTGCTGCCCGGCAACGCGGCG
The DNA here is from genome assembly GCF_058789735.1 of Rhodanobacter sp. FW106-PBR-R2A-1-15. NCBI lineage: Bacteria > Pseudomonadati > Pseudomonadota > Gammaproteobacteria > Lysobacterales > Rhodanobacteraceae > Rhodanobacter > Rhodanobacter sp. FW106-PBR-R2A-1-15. The sequence continues at coordinate 8,162 of NZ_JBYTEM010000035.1, forward strand.
AACGCCCGGCGGATGCCGTCGATCGCCTGCTGTTGCGCGCCGGGGTCGAAGCCGGCGGCGACGGTCTGTACCAGCAGCAGCGCGTCGCCCCGTGGCGAGAACCACACGCCCTCGCGCAGCTCCGGCGATTTCGCCGGCGCCCAGCGCTCGGCCAGCTTCAGCACCTCCAGCGTGGGATCGCGCGGCAGCAGGCCTTTCAATAAGCCGGCGGCGGGCGAAGACAGGTCGTCCAGCCGCTGCTGCAGCTGGTCGGCGAGATAGGCCTGGTCGAGCCGCTGCGTGTCCAGCGTGGGCGACAGCAGGTAGCAGTACGGCAGCAGCCGCTCGTCCAGCGCACCGAGGTCGAAGCTGCCGTTGAGCACCTGGCTGTAGCGCCTGTCGTTTTTCAGCGCGGCGGCAAGGCCCTGGCTCAGCGCCGCCAGCCTTGCATCGGACTGGCCACGGATGGAGAGCAGCAGCAGGCGCGAACCCGGTCCCTCGCCGACCTGCTCCATCAGCAGGCGCTGGTCCGGCGTAGTCGGTGCAGGCATGAAGCTGCGCAGGTCGGTGCTGACGTGCAGCCGCTGGCTGACCATCCAGCCGAGCCCGGCCAGGGCCAGCAACCATCCGATCAGCAGTGCCGCGCGTGCGCCCCGGCGCATGCTCAGGGCGCGCTCTGGCACAGCGCCTGCAGCGCTTCGCGGGTAGGCTCGGCCGGCATCCGTGCGGCCAGCGGGCCGAGCAGGTCGACGGCGAGGTCGCCATCGGCTTCCTGCAGATGCATGCAGCGCGAGGCGTTCGCGTAGCCGTCGATGCGGATGCTGGCGACGGTTTTTGCCACGCGGGCTTCGCGCGGCACCAGGGTCAGCGTCCACGCGCCGCCTGCGTCGCCACCCTGGCGGATCTCGAATGCCTGCTGCAGGCGCGCGGCGTCGCCGCTGAGCAGCGCCACGAAGCTGTCCAGCAGCACCTGCAGCTGCGGCGCGCGTTTCAGCGAGAAGTGCCGCGGACTGCGGCCGTCGCGCTGCTGGGTCACCTCGCCATCGGCGATGGTGGCGGTTTCCTGCTGCGGATGCTCGACGCGCCGCCGCAACCGGTCGCCGCCCAGCCACGACAATTCGCCGGAGACCACCAGCGGCCGGTCGAGCACCTGCAGGAAGCGCGCCTCGGCGAACGCGGTATGCGCGGGTGCCGGCTGGCCCAGCGCGGCAACCAGCGCCGCCGCCGAGGCGGCCGGAGCCGGCTCAGACGCCGACGTGCTCGCCCACGGCAGCAGGATCAGCAGCAGGCTCAGCAGCAGCGGGCGCGTCTTGCCAGAAATCATAGAAATTGAACCAGTTGTAGGGAGCGACATGGATGTAGTGTTCCAGCCGTTGCGCATAGCGGGCAATCAGGGCGTCCAGTGCCGGACCGCGATCCCGCCGCGGCACCTCCACCCGCTCGCAGAACGGCTCGAACACCAGCCGGTAGCGGTTGCCGCCCAAGTACAGGCCGAAGCAAAGCACCACCGGCACCTGCAGCGTATGCGCCAGCAGCCACGGGCTGATTGGAAACGGCGCGGGGGAACCGAGCAGGTTGGTACGCCGCAGCACCTCGTGGCCGCGGCCGCGATCGGCCAGCATCGCCACCAGCGCACCGGCGTGGCAGGCCTCGGCCATCGCCAGCGCGATGGAGGTGCCGTCCTGCGCCGCGTCGATCACGCAGGCGCCCACCTCCGGCGCCAGCGCCTCGAGCAGCTCGGTCATTGCCGGCGTCTTCTGTTTGTCCAGCACCACCCGCAAGGCCATCTGCGGCCGGCGCGCACCGATCGCGCGCAACGCCTCGAAGCTGCCCTGGTGCGAGCCGAACAGCAGCACGCCGCGGCCCTGGGCGATCCGTTCGTCGAGCAGCTCCAGGCCTTCGGTCTCGATCCGGAACGGTCGCTCGCCGTGCGCCAGCAGGAAGATCCGGTCCAGGGTGGTGGCGGCGAAGCAGTGGATGTGCCTGAGCACCTGCCACACCGTGGCCGGCCGGCCGAACACGCGCTGCAGGTACTGGCGCGAGGCGCGTCGTTCCGGCCCGCGGCGCAGGAAGAAGTACAGCGTGATCGGGTACAGGCAGAACCGCCCCAGGCGGCGCCCGCCGTGCAGCGCAATCGTGCGGATCAGCCACAGCGCAAAACGGCCGCCGCCTTCGGGCCGGCTTTGCCAGTGTCCATGTGTGCTCACGTCGCTCCCTCGACCAGGCCGCGCGCCAGCAGCATGCCGTCATGCCGGATCTCGAAACGGATGCGCGATCCGTCGGCGGCGCTCAGCCGCAGCGTGGCGGTTTCCTCCGCCAGCAGCGGTGCCGCGAACTTCGCCTCCAGCACGCGGCCCAGTCGCTGGCCACGCCAGGCGCGCAGGGCCAGCGCCACCTGCTCCAGCAGCAGCACCCCCGGCACCAGCGGCGCGCCGGGGAAGTGGCCGGGCAACGCCGGATGCCCTGCACCGACGCGCAGCACCTGCTCGAAGCCGGCGTTCATCGCGTCACCGCGCGCTTGCCGCGCAGCAACCGGGGCCAGTGCAACGCCAGCTGCAGCAGCATGTCGTGCAGGCCGGGATGCGGCAGATGGCGCAGTCGCCAGCGGCGATAGAGGTATTCCAGCAGGAACGCCGCGCCCAGCAGCAGGTAACCCCCCAGGTGCAGCCACGTCGCGGCCCAGCGCTCGGGCACCGGCAGCAGCGAGGCGACGCCGGCGCGTGCCAGCAGCCCGCTCTGGTCGGCGCACAGCAGCAGCACGGCCAGCAGCAGCGCCTGGGCGCCGAGCAGCGCTGTCCAGAACCCGGTGACCTGGCGCGCGTAGGCGACCACTCCCGGCTGCTGCAGGCGCTCGGCGCCTTCGATGGCGACGATGAAGCGCTGCACCAACGGCTCGGCGGTACCCAGCGTGCGGCCGAACCAATACGCCAGCAGCGCATTGATGAGCACTGGCACCGCCTCCAGCAACAGCTCGGCGAAACCGTACCGCCAGGCCAGCAGCAAACCGGCCAGCATGCCCGACCACAGCAGCCACGACGCGGCACGGCGTGCCAGCAGCTGCGGCAGCAGCAGCACGGTCAGCAGCAGGGTCAGCGCCAGCAACGCGAAGACCTGCCGCTGGGTCACCGCACCGGCGATCGCCAGCAGCGGATAGGCCGGCAGCAACAGCAGGCCGTAGCGCCGCATGGCGTGATCGGACGAAAGTGAGGAGGACGTCATGCCGGGTTCCGCATTGGCTCCACTGGAATGTCGAGCCTGCCACGGACGATGGAACGCCACCTGAAGGAAGCGTCGCGGACGCGGCCGGGCCGAACCGCCGGCGTCAACCGGCGCGGTGCTGCTCGACGTGCGCGGACAGCGTGCGCAGGCTGGTGAAGATCTGCCGGTTGTCCGGGTTGTCCGAGCGCAGCTGGAAGCCGTAGCGCTTGGACACGGCCAGGGCGATTTCCAGCGCGTCGATCGAATCCAGCCCCAGCTCGCCGCCGAACAGCGGTGCATCCGGGTCGATCTGTTCGGGGGTGACGGAGTCGAGATTCAGGCATGCCACGACCAGGGTAGCCAATTCGTGCTGCGCCGCTGTCTGTTCCGCCATGCTCGATTCCGTACGCTGAATGCATTGCCTCCCCCCGGTGGCAGTGGGCGCGGAGTGTAACATAGCGCCCCTGTCGTTCCTGGTTGCAAGCCATATGCAGGGCTGTGAAAACCCCCAGATCGATCCGCTGCCGCGCCGCGCGCTGCAGGTGTGCTACCGCGCCGGCGCGGCCAGCGCGCTGCTGGCCGAACCCGGTACGCTGGCCTTGTTCGGCTTCGGCGTCAGCACCCCGGCCAGTACCGACCCGCGCTGCCTGCAGGTGGCGCTGAAAAGCTTCGATGCGCCTGCTCCGCTGGAGCTGTGGCAGGTCGATGCACCGGTCAGCTGCGGCCGCGACGGCGCGCTGTGCTGGTCCGCCGGCGGCGGCTGGCTGTTCGCGGCGATCGAACTGGACGAACGCGAACACGGCGGCCCGACCGCCACGGCGCGGCTGGCCTACGAACAGCTGCACCGCTTCGTCGCCACGCGCGAGGCGCGACACGTGCTGCGCGTGTGGAACTACCTCGGCGCGATCAACCACGGCGAAGGCGACGCCGAGCGCTACAAGCACTTCTGCGACGGCCGCGTCGCCGGCATGGGTGACTTCTTCGCCGAGGGCTTCCCCGCCGCCACCGCGATCGGCCATCACGGCGACGGGCGCCGCCTGCAGGTCTACCTGCTGGCCAGCGACCAGCCCGGCATGCGCGTGGAAAACCCGCGCCAGGTCAGCGCCTGGCGCTACCCGCGGCAGTACGGCCGCACACCACCCAGTTTCGCCCGCGCCATGCTGCTGCCGGCGCAGGACGTGCTGGCGATCTCCGGCACCGCCGCGGTGGTCGGCCACGCGTCGGCGCACCAGGACGACCTCGACGCGCAGCTGGAGGAAACCCTGCTCAACCTCGAGGCACTGCTGGCCAGCGCCGGCATGGCAACGGGCTTCGACGGCCAGTCCCCGCTGAAGATCTACGTGCGCCACGGCGCCGACGCCGCACGTGTGCGCACGTTCGTGCAACGCCGCCTGCCCGGCGTGCCGACACTGCTGCTGCACGGCGACATCTGCCGCCGCGAGCTGCTGGTGGAGATCGACGGCTGGCGTTACGCGTAGAGCGAGGAGTGAGAGAAAAGCCCGAAGCGCGCTCCGCCGCTGCCTTCGCTCACTCCTCTTCGCTCACTCCTCTTCGCTCACTCCTCTTCGCTCACTCCCGCTTCACCGGCCGCTTCCAGCCGGGAAACGTCTGCTGCGTGCCGCGCGCCACGGTGAGTTCCCCGTCCGGCGCATCGCGGGTGATCACCGAGCCGGCGCCGATGGTGGCCTGCGCGCCGATCGTCACCGGAGCCACCAGCGCACTGTTGGAGCCGATGAAGGCGCCGTCGCCGATGTGCGTGGCGAACTTGTTCACGCCGTCGTAGTTGCAGGTGATGGTGCCGGCGCCGATGTTGACGCCGCGGCCCACCACGGTATCGCCGAGGTAGCTGAGGTGGTTGGCCTTGCTGCCTTCGCCCAGGTGCGTCTTCTTGGTTTCGACGAAGTTGCCGACGTGTACGCCGGCATCGAGCTCGGTGCCGGGGCGCAGCCGCGCGAACGGACCGATGGTGCACGGGCCATGGGTGACCACGCCGTCCAGGTCGCAGTGCGGCAGCACCACCGTGCCAGCGGCCAGCTGCACGTCCTTCAGCCGGGTGAACGCGCCGACGCGCACCTCGTCGCCGAGTGACACGCGGCCTTCGAGGATCACGTCGATATCCAGCTCGACGTCGCGTCCCGCCTCGACCGTGCCACGCACGTCGATGCGCAAGGGATCCGCCAGCCGCACGCCGGCCGCCATCAGCGCGTGCGTGGCGCGACGGCGATACGCTGCTTCCAGTTCGCTCAGTTGCAGCGCGTTGTTGGCGCCGGCGGCCTCGACCGGGTCGGCGCATTCGACGCTGAGTGCGGGCCGGTGCTCGGCGGCGGCCATGCCGAAGATGTCGGTGAGGTAATACTCGCCCTGCGCGTTGTTGCGGTCGAGCCGGCCGATCCAGCCGCGCAGCGCCTGCGCGTCGGCCACCAGGATACCGGTGTTGACCAGGTTCACCGCGCGCTGGCCGTCGTCGGCGTCCTTCTCCTCGACCACCGCGCATACGCGGCCGTTGCCGTCGCACAGCACGCGGCCGTAGCCGTGCGGATCGGCCAGCCGGGTGGTGAGCAGGCCGAAGCCGCCTTCCACCGCCGCCAGCTGCTGCAGGGTCTCGGCCCGGGTCAGCGGCACGTCGCCATACAGCACCAGCACGCCCACGCCATCGGGCACGCCGGCCAGCGCCTGCTCCACCGCGTGGCCGGTACCCAGCCGCTCCGCTTGCAGCACCCAGCGCAGAGCCTGCCCCGGACCTGATCCGGGGTCGGCCTGGCCGGAGAACGCAGCCTGCACCTGCTCGCCGCCATGGCCGTAGACGACGTGGATGGCCGCCGGCCGCAGCGCGCGCGCGGCGTCGATCACGTGCGCCAGCAGCGGCCGGCCGGCCAGCGGCATCAGCACCTTGGCCCGGTTCGATTTCATCCGCGTGCCGGCGCCGGCAGCGAGGATGACGACGTGGAGCGGAGCTCGGTTCATGGAATAAGGCCTTGACGCGTCCTGATCGAAAAAAAGCATAGCAGCCCGCGCGGCGCGGACGATGGCAGACAGCTGACTCAGGGCTTCGTCGCCGCGGTCGACACCGTGGGTTTGCCGGCATGGCATTCGAAGCGGAACACGTAGGCCAGGCTGAACGGTTTCGTCTCGCTGTCCACCACGTGGCTGTTGCCATCGGCATCGGCGGCCCAGCGGTTGATCGTCAGCGGACTGAACTGCCACTGCAGCGCGGCCGCGCGCACGGCGTTGATGAATGCCTGGCGGCCCGCATCGGCCTGCGGCTCGCCAGTCACGCGCACTTCGCCGACCTTGCCCTGCCCATCGACGATCAGCAATGCCGGCACTTCCTGCGGCGGCGGACAGCTGGCCAGCCGATCGGGCGGATACACCGGCGCCACGCGCCGAAACGGTGTGGCGCCGCTGGACACCTCGCCCAGCGCCAGCGGGTAGCGCACCGTGTCGGGCGGCACCACCATCCGCCATGACGCATCACCGATGGCCGGCGGCGATGGCTGCTGGCGCGGCGCGGCGCAACCGGCCAACAGCAGCAACAGCACGCAGCCGCCCTGGCGGATAGTGAACATCGATCCTGTCATCGGCATCTTCCCTGCGCTGCCCAGACTGTATCGTGCCGATGCAAAAACGCCGGCACAAGGCCGGCGTCCTATTCCGCAATGTCCATCGAGGCAACCGCTTCTGTTGGAAGTGCGGCCATGGACGGCCGCCTTTTGATCTCGCTCTGCACTCATGGATGAGTGCACGAATCTCATTTCCAGGGATGGCCACCCGTTTGATCTTCGCGATCAGGGATGAACGCAAAAGCCTAGTGCTTGAGGCTCTTGCGCAGCCGCTCCAGCGCCTGCAGCTGGGTGATCGCCTCGGCCAGCTTGACCTGCGCCTCGGCGATTTCCATCGCGTCGCTGCGCTTGGCCAGCGCGTCCTCGGCTTCTTTCTTGGCGCGCTGCGCGGAGGCCTCGTCCAGATCGGCGGCGCGCGCGGCGGTGTCGGCCAGCACGGTGACCACCTGCGGCTGCACTTCCAGCATGCCGCCGGAAATCCAGAACTGCTGGCGCTCGCCGCTGGCCAGCAGCACGTCGACGTGGCCCGGCTTGAGACGGGTGATCAGCGGTGCATGGCGCGGCGTGATGCCGAGCTCGCCGACTTCGCCGGTGGCAACGACCATCGTCGCGTCGCCGGAAAAGATCTCGGCTTCGGCACTGACGATGTCGACGCGAATGGTGTGGGTCATGGTTCTCTCTCGCTACGCTCGGTCGAACGGGATTCGAGATTCGGGATTGGGGATTCGTCAAAAGCGCGATGACGCAGCTCAACGAATCCCGAATCGCAAACCCCGAATCCCGGCTTCAGGGTCAGGCGGCTTTCTTGGCGCCCATCTCTTCGGCCTTCTTGATCGCCTCGTCGATGCCGCCGACCATGTAGAACGCCTGCTCCGGCAGGTGGTCGACGTCGCCATCGACGATCATCTTGAAGCCGCGGATGGTTTCCTTCAGCGACACGTACTTGCCCGGCGAGCCGGTGAACACCTCGGCCACGTGGAACGGCTGCGAGAAGAAGCGCTCGCACTTGCGCGCGCGGGCCACCGCCTGCTTGTCTTCTTCGCTGAGCTCATCCATGCCGAGGATCGCGATGATGTCCTTCAGCTCCTTGTAGCGCTGCAGCGTGCCCTGCACCTTGCGGGCCACGTCGTAGTGCTCCTGGCCGATCACGTTCGGATCGAGCTGGCGGCTGGTCGAGTCGAGCGGGTCCACTGCCGGGTAGATGCCCAGGCTGGCGATGTTGCGCGAGAGCACCACGGTCGCGTCCAGATGGGCGAAGGTGGTGGCCGGTGACGGGTCGGTCAGGTCGTCCGCGGGCACGTACACGGCCTGGATCGAGGTGATCGAGCCGGTCTTGGTCGAGGTGATGCGCTCCTGCAGCACGCCCATTTCCTCGGCCAGGGTCGGCTGGTAGCCCACTGCCGACGGCATGCGGCCGAGCAGTGCGGATACCTCGGTGCCGGCCAGCGTGTAGCGGTAGATGTTGTCGATGAACAGCAGCACGTCCTTGCCCTTGCCGGTCTCGTCCTTCTCGTCACGGAAGTACTCGGCCATGGTCAGGCCGGTCAGCGCCACCCGCAGGCGGTTGCCCGGCGGCTCGTTCATCTGGCCGTAGACCATCGCCACCTTGTCCAGGACGTTGGAGTCCTTCATCTCATGGTAGAAGTCGTTGCCCTCGCGGGTACGCTCGCCCACGCCGGCGAACACGGACAGGCCCGCGTGCGCCTTGGCGATGTTGTTGATCAGCTCCATCATGTTCACGGTCTTGCCGACGCCGGCGCCGCCGAACAGGCCGACCTTGCCGCCCTTGGCGAACGGGCAGACCAGGTCGATCACCTTGATGCCGGTTTCCAGCAGGTCGTTGGCCGCGGCCTGGTCGGCGTAGCTCGGCGCCTCGCGATGGATCACCCAGCGGTCCTGCTCGCCGATCGGGCCGGCTTCGTCGATCGGGTTGCCGAGCACGTCCATGATGCGACCGAGGGTCTGCTTGCCGACCGGCACCTTGATGCCTTCGCCGGTGTTGCGGGCCACGAGGCCGCGCTTCAGGCCTTCGGTGGAACCGAGCGCGATGGTGCGGACGATGCCGTCGCCCAGCACCTGCTGCACTTCCAGCGTGATCTCGGTGCCGTCGATCTTCAGCGCGTCATACACCTGCGGCACCTGGTCACGCGGGAACTCCACGTCGATGACCGCGCCGATGATCTGAACAACTTTGCCCTGGCTCATGCTGATAGCTCCGGATGAATCTCTTTAGGTTTGTTGCGGCGCCGCTTCGCGTCGCCATGAATGTTTGGGGACCTACCGCGGTTACACCGCAGCGGCTCCTCCGACGATTTCCGAAATTTCCTGGGTGATCGCGGCCTGGCGGGCCTTGTTGTAGACCAGGGTCAGTTCGCCGATCACCTTGTTCGCGTTGTCCGACGCGCTCTTCATCGCCACCATGCGTGCGGCGTGCTCGCTGGCGAGATTCTCCAACGCCGCCTGGTACACCACCGACTCGATGTAGCGGGTCAGCACATGCTCCAGCACGGTCTGCGCGTCCGGCTCGTAGAGGTAGTCCCAGTCGTGGCTCGACTCCAGCTTGACGCCGGCGTAGGCCGATTCGCCGGCCGCCTGGTGTTCTTCCATCTCCGCGGCCACCAGTGGCAGCGGCAGCAGCGCATCGATGGTCGGCTTCTGCGTCATGGTGTTGACGAAGTCGTTGTAGGCGAGGAACACGCGATCCAGGCCGTTGGCCTGGTAGGCGTCCATCATCACCTTGATCACGCCGACCAGTTGCTCCAGCTTCGGCTTCTCGCCGAGGTGGCTGACGCTGCCGACCAGGTTGACGCCCTTGATGCGGCGGAAGAGCGCCACGGCCTTCTGGCCGATCGCTACCACGTCCACCTGCACGCCCTGCTGCTGCCAGTCGGCGATCGCCGGCAGCAGGCGGCGGAACAGGTTGGAGTTGAGGCCGCCACACAGGCCGCGATCGGTCGACACCACGATGTAGCCGACCCGCGCCACGTGGTCGCGCTGGACCAGGAACGGATGGCTGAAATCGGTGCTGGCCTGCGCCACGTGGGCGATCACCTTGCGCATGGAGCGCGCATACGGGCGCGAGGCCTTCATCAGATCCTGCGCCTTGCGGATCTTCGAGGCCGAGACCATCTCGAGCGCGCGCGTCACCTTGCGCATGTTCTGCGTGCTCTTGATCTTGGTTTTGATTTCGCGTCCGCTGGCCATGCTCTACTCGCTCGTTTTGCTCACTCGTGGGATTCGGGATTTGTAGAAGCCGCACACTCAAGCTCTTACCGAATCCCGAATCTCAAATCCCGAATCCCGGCTCTCTTACCAGCTGCCGGTCTTCTTGTATTCGTCCAGCGACGCCTTGAATACGGCCTCGATGTCCTTGTCCCAGTTGCCGGTGGCCACGATGGTCTTCATCAGGTCGCCGTGGTTCTGGTGCATGAACGCGTGCAGGCCCTTCTCGAACGGCAGCACCTGGTTCACCGGCAGGTCGTCCAGGTAGCCGTGCTCGGCGGCGTACACCGACAGCGCCAGCTCGGCGATCGACAGCGGCGCGTACTGCTTCTGCTTCATCAGCTCGGTGACGCGCTGGCCGCGGTCCAGCTGCGCGCGGGTGGCTGGGTCCAGGTCCGAGGCGAACTGCGCGAACGCGGCCAGCTCGCGGAACTGCGCCAGCGCCAGCTTCACGCCGCCGGACAGCTTCTTCACGATCTTGGTCTGCGCGGCGCCGCCGACGCGGGACACCGAGATGCCGGCGTTCACGGCCGGACGGATGCCGGCGTTGAACAGGTCGGTCTCCAGGAAGATCTGGCCGTCGGTGATCGAGATCACGTTGGTCGGCACGAACGCGGAGACGTCGCCGCCCTGGGTCTCGATGATCGGCAGCGCGGTCAGCGAACCGGTCTTGCCCTTCACTTCGCCGCTGGTGAACTTCTCGACATACTCCTCGGACACGCGCGAGGCACGCTCGAGCAGGCGCGAGTGCAGGTAGAACACGTCGCCCGGGTACGCCTCACGGCCCGGCGGGCGCTTCAGCAGCAGCGAGATCTGACGGTAGGCCACGGCCTGCTTGGACAGGTCGTCGTAGACGATCAGCGCGTCCTGGCCGCGGTCGCGGAAGTACTCACCCATCGCGCAGCCGGAATATGGCGCGACGTACTGCAGCGCGGCCGACTCGGACGCCGAGGCGACCACGATGATGGTGTTGGCCAGCGCGCCGTTCTCGTCGAGCTTGCGCACCACGTTGGCGATCGACGAACGCTTCTGGCCGATCGCGACGTAGATGCACTTAATGCCGGAATCCTTCTGCGCGATGATCGCGTCGATCGCCAGCGCGGTCTTGCCGGTCTGGCGGTCGCCGATGATCAGCTCGCGCTGGCCACGGCCGACCGGGATCATCGCGTCGACCGACTTGTAGCCGGTCTGCAGCGGCTGGTCGACCGACTTGCGCCAGATCACGCCGGGCGCGACCTTCTCGATCGGCGCGTTGAGCTTGGCGTTGACCGGGCCCTTGCCGTCGATCGGGTTGCCCAGCGCGTCGACCACACGGCCGAGCAGCTCCGGGCCAACCGGCACTTCGAGGATGCGGCCGGTGGTCTTGGCAGTGTCGCCCTCGCGCAGGTGCTGATACTCGCCCAGCACCACCGCGCCGACCGAGTCGCGCTCGAGGTTGAGCGCCAGCGCGTACGCGTTGCCCGGCAGCTCGATCATCTCGCCCTGCATCACGTCGGCCAGGCCGTGGATACGCACGATGCCGTCGGACACGCTGATGATGGTGCCCTCGTTGCGCGCTTCCGCGCCGAGCTTGAACTGCTCGATACGGCTCTTGATCAGTTCGCTGATCTCGGACGGATTCAAAGTAGTGCTGGACATGGTCATCTATCCCGGGAATTGAATGCTCTTTTGAAGAGTCCGGCCCGGACGGCCGGTTTTGCTCTCCGCGAAACGGACTTCGCGTTAAATTTTCTACCCGGCCCTGGATGGCCGGTTTTGCTCTTCGCGAAATGGACTTCGCGTTAAATCAATTTGCCAAAGCGCTGGAAAGCTGCGCGAGACGCCCGCGGGCCGAGCCGTCGATCACTTCGCTGCCGGTATCGATCACCACGCCGGCCAGCAGCGAGGCGTCGACCCGGGTGTCCAGTTCGATCTCGCGCTTGAAGCGGCGCTTCAGCGAGGCCTTGAGCTGTTCGGCCTGCGCCGCGTCCAGCGCCATCGCGCTGGTCACCTTGACCAGCAGCTGCGACTCGGACTCGCGCTTGAACGCCTCGAACAGCTCAGCCACTTCCGGCAGCAACGCCAGTCGGCGCTGCTCGGCCATCTCGGCGAGGAAATGCCCGAACGGGCTGTCGGCCGTCACGCCGGCGGGCAGATGCAGGCCTACCAGTTGCGCCGGCAGCACCCGCGGATCGTTGCCGAAGCCGGCCACGCGAGGATCGTTCGCCACTGCGGCGGCGAACGCCAGCGCCTGCGACCATGCGGCCAGCGAGCCGGCCGCATGCGCCACTTCAAACGCGGCGCGGGCGTACGGGCGGGCGAGGGTGATTGCCTGGGCCATGGATCAAAGACCTGCCGCAAGCTGGTCGAGCAGGGCCTTGTGCATCGAGGCATCGACCTCGCGCTGCACGATCTTGCTGGCGCCCTGCACGGCCAGCGCACCGACCTGCTCACGCAGCTGGTCGCGGGCGCGCTGCGCCATCGAGGCGATGTCGTCCTGCGCGGCCGCCTTCAACCGGTTGATCTCGGCGATCGCCTCGGCGCGGGCCTTGTCGATGATCTGGTTCGCCTGCTGCTGGGCCTTGTCGATAATCTCCGAGGCCTGCAGGCGGGCCTGCTTGATCTCGCCGGCCACCTTCACGTCCGCGCTCTTCAGCTCGGCGTGGGCGCGCTCGGCGGCATTCAGGCCTTCGGCGATCTTGACCTGCCGGTCTTCGATGGCCTTATTGATATACGGCCAGATGAAGTGGACGCTGAACCAGATCAGGATGGCGAACGAAATCATTTCGCCAATCAAGGTCGCGTTGAAATTCATCGCTGCGTTACCTGCAAAAAATACGGGTTGAAACAGGCCCGGGCGTCACGACACCCGGGCTGCAGCGGCGACGCCGCGGCGTCACCGGGGGACTTACGCGCCCGCCAGCTTCGACAGCAGCGGGTTCGCCACGGCGAAGTACATCGCCAGGGCCACGCCGATCAGGAACGCGGCGTCGATCAGGCCGGCCAGCAGGAACATGCGGCCCTGCAGCAGCGGCACCAGCTCCGGCTGGCGGGCGGCGGCCTCAAGGAACTTCGAACCCATGACGCCAATGCCGATACAGGCACCCAGCGCGCCGAGGCCGATGATCAGGCCCAGCGCGATGGCGGTGAAGGACTGGACTTGAGCAATGTGAGTGATGAGTTCCACGACGGTCTCCTGAGAAAATCAAACTGGAAGAGGCAAAGCGGTTGAACAGATGGTTTCGACAACGCCGATCAGTGGTGATCGTGTGCCATCGAGATGTACACGATCGTCAGCACCATGAAGATGAAGGCCTGGATCGAGATGATCAGGATGTGGAAGATGCCCCACACCGTGTAGCCAATGATGCCGGCGCCGTACAGTGCCCAGCCGGCCAGGCCCGCACCGGCGCTGAACAGGCCAGCGATCAGCATGAACACCAGCTCGCCCGCGTACATGTTGCCGAACAGTCGCATCGCCAGGCTCACCGGCTTGGACGCCAGCTCGACCATGTTGAGCAGGAAGTTCGGGATCCACAGCAGCGGGTGCTTGCCGAACGGCGCGGTGAACAGCTCGTGCATGTAGCCGCCGGCGCCCTTGGCCTTGAAGCTGTAGAAGATGATCAGCACGAACACCGTCAGCGACATCGCGAAGGTCATGTTGATGTCGGCGGTAGGCACGGCACGGAAATGGCCGATGCCGAACTTCTCGGTGATCCACGGCAGCAGATCGACCGGCAGCAGGTCCATCGCGTTCATCAGGAATACCCAGACGAACACGGTCAGCGCCAGCGGGCCCAGCACGCGGCGGTCGCCGTGGAACACATCCTTGACCTGGCCGTCGACGAACTCCAGCACGATCTCCACGAAGGCCTGGCCCTTGCCCGGCACGCCGGCGGTGGCCTTGCGCGCCTTCAGCCAGAACCACAGGCAGAACAGCACGCCCAGCACCAGCGACACGGTGACCGAGTCGACATGCACCGCCCAGAAGCCTTCCTTGCTCGCATGCGGGGTCAGGTGCTGCAGATGGTGCTGGATGTACTCGGTAAGACCGCCAGTCGGCTCGCTTGCCATGGATCAACCCTTGAATCTGAACGCCAGCAGATAAACCGCGTAAGCCGCCGCCAACCCCGTGATGGCGGCCAGCGGTGGCAACTTGAATTGGAACAGGATCACGACCAGCCCCCCGACGATCACGATCCATTTCAGGAGCATGCCCGTCAGCAGACGGCCCAACACCACGCCAGCGCCGCTAACGCCACTGAAGAACCGCGCCGACATCAGCGCGGTACCCAGCGCCACCATCGTCGCGCCTGCCGCTGCCGCCATCGCTTCGCGATACCCCAGCGCCAGGAAAACCAGGCCGACCAGTACCGCCACAGCAAGCTGCAGCAGGATGATGCGCAAGGCGAGGCGTCGACCAGAGGCTGGACTGTTGAGCACGTAACGTCTCCGCGCGGCCTGCACCAGGCGGCACCGACACAGCTGCGGGCCACGATCCAATCCGTAAAAGTATATCAGTGCGTCAATTGCAGCGACAAGCCATGCAGGCTGCGGCATGACGTCCGGTTGCCGGAATCCGTGATCTGGTCGACCGCCTCATACATGGTGGCGAGCCCACACACGAACAGGGCCGAACACGAGGTTCGGCCCTGTTCCATCACATCCAAGCGCGACAGTACGGCGGAATTACTTGGCGGCCGCCTTCTTGGCGGCGGCGACCGGCGCCGCCACGGCGTCGTTGGCGGCCTGGCGCTGCTCCTGCACCAGCGCATTCAGCGACTCGGCGGTCTTCTGGGTCACCGCGAGCACTTCCTGCGAAACCGCCACGGCACGCTCGGCGTTTTCGCGGCCCAGGTTGGCGCCCTTTTCCCACAGGCCGCGCAGGCCATTGATGTCACGGGTTTCCAGCGCCTCGGCGACGAATTCGGTGGAAGCCTTGGTCTGCTCCTCAAGCGCCTTGAGCTGCAGCTCGGCGACCGTCTCCAGCCCCTTCAGAGCCACCGACTGGGCCTTGAAGGCACTGTCGGTGAACTGCTTGGTGAAAGCAAAAAACTGGGTGTTGAGTTGCTGCGTCATGACGTAGTCCTCGTTGAGGATGGGGTAGTGGCAGGCACTCTAGCAGCAACTTTTGTGCATTGCAATATATTTCTGGTGATCGAATAGGTGTGTAAGCAAATATTCATTTGTAAACACCGGCTTATGTCTATTCCCTGACACACTGCGACGCGTCAAAAGCTGTCGCGACTGCAACTCGCCCCGGAAGTGCAGGTTTCATGCACTACCACCTTGTCCAGCCCCGTCAGGCGCGGCTGCAGCCGCCGCCAGATCCAGCGCGCCAGCATCTCGCTGGTCGGGTTCTCAAGCCCTTCGATCTCGTTGAGGTAGTGATGATCGAGCTGGTCGAACAGCGGCGCGAAGGCCGCCTTCACGTCGGCAAAGTCCATCACCCAGCCCAACTGCGGGTCCGGCTCCCCGGTTACGTGGATCTCGACCCGAAACGAATGCCCGTGCAGCCGCGCGCACTTGTGTCCCGCCGGCACATTCGGTAGCCGGTGCGCCGCCTCGATCTGGAACACCTTGAAGATATGCATGGCGGACGCCTGCGCGTGGTGACGATGGTGGACCGGCGGGAAAACACACGACCTGGTCATGGGCGCATCCGAATAGATGCCGCCAAGCCTTGTGAATGCTTGACCTATAGCTCGGCGATTCAAAAACTACCCCCAGAAATACCCCCAGGTGGTGCTTGCTGCCTCGCCGCACTTGATCATTGTATCCGATACCTTCGGAAGGCCGCATCCAGCGGCGATGCATGCGCTCAGTGATAGTCGTCCTCGCGCTGGTGGCGGACAGCAAGGATGGTCACGATCTGGTCCCCCTCTATCTCGTACAAAGCCACGTAACCGGATGCACCGAACGACACCAGCAGCTCGCGCAAGAAAGGGTTGTCCGGGCCGGCCTTGCGGCACGTGAAGGGAAACAAGCACAACAACCCCATCGCTTGATCGATGGCCTCCAGCGCCCGCTCCGCCGCCTCGACATCCTGTTCCACCAGGAAGCCGTACAGCCGCCTGAGGTCGTCGCGCGCTGCCCGCGTATAGCGGACGCGCCAACTCACGACCTGGCCTTGGCCAGCATCTCGCGCAGTTCGGCATGCACCGCGTCGGCCTCAAAATACTCGCCCGTGCGGCGCGCCTCGTCGCGCGCGGCCAGCCCCCGCGCAACGAACTCACGCTGTTGCTGGCGCCGGCTCACCTCATCACGCAGGGATTGTTCCATGAAGCTGGACAGGCTCTCCCCCTCGCGCAGCACGGCCTCGGCCGCCTGGCGCAGTTCAGGCTCGACTCGCAGCGATGGCATGGACGCGGTTTTCATGGGCACACCTCTTGCATTGCATTTGCGATGCAAAAGCTAACACAAACCCGAGCAACCATCGGGCACAAGCTTCACCCCTCCGCGGCAGATGTTTCCAGCCAAGCTCAGGCTAGGAGTTCCAGCTCGCCCAGTCGAATGCAGCGGACAGGCGTCAGCGGAGGATTGCTGGAATAGCCCTAGCCTGATCCTTCCGATCGGGTTGCCGCCCACGATGGAACGCACTTCCATGCATCGCGGATCCATGGGCGCGCTTATCGAACGATACCGGTCTGCGCTACACCGATGCAGCGATCAAGGGCCAGCGTACCCGCTGGGGCAGTTGCAGCGTTCGCGGTCGTATCAGCTTGAACAACAAGCTGCTCTCTCTGAATCACGCGAATCCCTAATGCGCGAAGCGATCAGTGCCGCGGCTTCGCCACGCGTAAGCAGGCCGTCGGGGCCTTCTTGCAGCACGCGCGCAAGCACGGCCTTGACATCAATTTTCATGTTACGCGACATGATGCCCATAGCTCGCAACGTTCATTATCGGTCGCATACCGGAAGTCACCCTCTGGTGCGCGATGGCACCGTGTGGGCAGCGTAGCGCTTGAGGATGCGGCGACCAATCTAGCCGGCTGATGGGTGCGGAGGCTCAGGTTCCCTTAGCTCTGCGACTGCTCGTCCATGGCTTCAGTATCCGGCCAGCCGCCTGGTGGCCCCAGATGCTTCAGTTCCGGGTCGATCGCCAGCTGCTCCCTAGCCCACTCGCCCGACTTCCGGGATTTTTCCCGCAGCTCCCCGATTTCGGCATCGGTCAGGCGATAAACCTCCCTCTTTGCAAGAGGTGGTTGCGAGCGCTTCGGATCAATTGAAACAGGCATGAGTGTCTCCGAGTGAGCAGTCGCTGATAACATCGGTCGGCGCGAAGCCCGCTCGTGGGGCATTCCGGTCCTGTTCGGGTGCCCGCTCAATCCTGCTCTGCAGGGCCTTCCTGGCGGGCTTCGTGCGCTTCGAGTCAAGCGCGCTCGCGTCTGATCGGCACCACCTCGTCGCCAGCGCGAAGTCCATCAAGATAGTCAGCCCAGGCCTGCATGATCTTCCGCCGCTCGGGCAGGTGCTGCGCCTTGTTGTAGATGCCCGCGACGCCAGGCTCCTTGTGTGAGAGCTGCCGTTCCAGTGCTTCGGGATTCCAGCCCAGCTCGCCGAGCAGCGTGCGCGCCATGTGGCGGAAACCGTGGCCAGTGAGCACGCCTTTGTAGCCCATGCGCGCCAGCGCCATGTTCACCGCGCCGTCGGACATCGGCCGACTGGGGGTCCGTGCGCCGGGGAACAGGTAACGACCACGGCCGGTAAGCGGATGCAGATCCCGCAGCACGGCGAGCGCCTGCCTGGACAGCGGCACGATGTGTGGCGGGGTGTTCGGGTTTTCCTTTTCGGCCTTGCGCAGCTTCCGGTTCGAAGGTGGCACGGTGTAGGTCGGATGTTCGCCGTCCATATCGAAGTGCGTCCATTCCGCCAAGCGGATCTCGCCCGGTCGACAGAACCACAGCGGTACCAGCTTCAGGGCACAGGACACTTCAAGGGTGCCGCTGTAAGCATCAATGGCCCGCAGCAGCTCGGCGACCTGCTTGGGATCGGTAATCGTCGGGAAGTTCTTCTTCTGGCGCGCAGGCAGGGTGTCGCGCAGATCTGCTGCGGGGTCGCGCGTCGCGCGTTCGGTCGCCACGGCAAACCTGAAGATCCGGCTCAACTGGTGCCGCAACCGATGCGACTGCTCCACGTGTCCACGCTTGACCACTCGCGCCAGCAAGGGTCGAATTTCCGGTACTCCGATGTCCGCAATCGGCAAGCGGCCGATCCACGGTAGAGCGTGGTTCTCCAGCCGATCGCGCTCCTTGTCATGCTGCCGCGGTGTCCACTCATGAGCCTTTAGCTCTAGCCACTCGCGTGCCACCGTTTCGAAGGTGTTGTCAGCCGCGGCCTTGGCGCGGAGCTTGTCGGCCTGCCGTTCGGCGCCGGGGTCACGAGAATCCAGCACCAGCGCGCGCGCCTCGTCGCGGCGAAGACGCGCCTTGCTCAGGGTGACTTCGGGGTAGACGCCAAGCGCCAGCAGCTTCTCCTTGCCGGCATAGCGGTACTTCAAACGCCAGTAGCGACCGGCCTCGGTGACATGCAGGAACAATCCGCCACCGTCGAAGTGCTTGCCCGGCGGGGCGCTCTTGCATTTCAGATCAGTGAGTTTGCTGGTACCGGTGGCCATGCCCTGTGCTCCAAAAGAGTCAGTGGATGGCTGGGGGTGTTTTTTGGATGGGAATACCCCAAAAACCGTCAACTACCCCCGAGACTACCCCCAGAGCGGGTGGGCTTCAATGGGTACCGCCGGGATGTATAGGCACAAAAAACCCGCTGTTATGCGGGTTTTGAAGGATTCTTGGGTCTTGCCGGGGTGCCTTGAAACAGGTCATTGGTGGCTATGGGTGGACTCGAACCACCGACCCCAGCATTATGAGTGCTGTGCTCTAACCGGCTGAGCTACATAGCCTTGAGGGAACCCGCCGTGCCGGCATCGGGACGATGCGGGCGGGGCGCGGCAGTTTAGTCGTGTAGCCTCGCCGGTTCAAGCCCGCCGCTTGCCGCTGCTTCGCACGCTGTGGTTGAATCGACGCCAGGGCCTCGCTGCGGTCTTGCCGGCAATACCGCGCCGATCGGCCCCAGGAGGCGACATGATTGATGTAGATGGCTATCGTCCGAACGTTGGCATCGTGCTGCTCAATGCAGCCGGCCAGCTGTTCTGGGCGCGCCGGGTCAATCGTGACGGCTGGCAGTTCCCGCAGGGCGGGATGCGCACGGACGAAACGCCGCTGGAGGCGATGTACCGCGAGCTGGAAGAGGAGACCGGGCTGGCCGCGCACCACGTCGAGGTGATCTGCGCCACTCATGGCTGGCTGCGCTACCGGTTGCCGGAGCGCTACGTGCGCCGGCATCAGCGGCCGACCTGCATCGGCCAGAAGCAGGTCTGGTTCCTGCTCAAGCTGGTCGGCGACGAGGAGGCGCTGAACCTGGATGCCTGCGACAAGCCGGAGTTCGACCTGTGGCGCTGGGTCGACTTCTGGTACCCCGCCGCACACGTGGTCAACTTCAAACGGCAGGTCTATGAGCGGGCGCTGCGCCACTTCGCACCGCTGGTCGAGGACCTGTTCGGCGTGCAGTTGGGCAGCCTGCCGCCGCGCGAGGGGACCGGAAACCCGCCCACCGGCCCCCGCGACGGACGTGCCGCCGCCTGAGCGAATGGTCGCAGCCGACCGGCTGATTGTTGACAATCATTCGCATTCGCGTTCCAATGCGCGGCATGTATATCTGCATGTGCAACGCCGTCACCGATCACACCATCCGCCGCGAGGCGGCCGATGGCGTGCGCACCTTTGCCGAACTGCAGGCCCGAACCGGCTGCTCGGACTGTTGCGGCTGCTGCGAGCGGGAAGCGCGCGCCACGTTCGACCAGGCCTTGCTGCAGGTCACCTGCCAGCTGCCGCTCGCCGCGGCCTGAGCTCCGTTTCCCCTGCCCCGTGTAGAGTCCTGGACTCTGCAGCGGCGGATCGTTGCCATGCGCGTTGCCACCGATCACACGCGAAGTTTGTATAGTTCGCGTTGTCTTCGATCGGAGTGGAAGTCATGAAAGGTGATGCGAAGGTCATCGAGTTCCTCAACAAGGTGCTCTACAACGAGCTGACCGCGATCAACCAGTATTTCCTGCACAGCCGGATGCTCAAGAACTGGGGCTATACCGAGCTGGCCGAGCACGAATACAAGGAGTCGATCGAGGAGATGAAGCACGCCGATCACCTGATCGAGCGCATCCTGTTCCTCGATGGCCTGCCGAACCTGCAGCACCTGGGCAAGCTGCGCATCGGCGAGAATGCGCTGGAATCGCTGCAGGGTGACCTGGACCTGGAACTGGCCGCGGCGAAGGATCTGCGCGAGGCGATCGCGTACAGCGAGGGCGTTGCCGACTACGTCAGCCGCAGCCTGTTCAAGGACATCCTGCACGACGAGGAAGAACACATCGACTGGCTGGAAACCCAGTTCAGCCTGGTCAAGGACATCGGCGCCGAGCGCTACCTGCAGAGCAAGATGGGGGGCTGAATCGCGCGGCCTGGCGGCCTTCAGCCGGCGCACTGCGGCGTGCCGAAGCGTGCCGCCGTTCCTTGACGCTTTCGTCACCCCGGCGCTATACCTCTGACTTTCGCCGGAACGCGCCGCATGGCTTCACGACCACCTCCGCGCTTCATCGTGCGCCGGCACGACGACGCCGGTCGGCGCCGGCGCCTGCTGTGGCTGGGCCTGGCCTGGCTCGGCAGCCTGCTGGTGGCGGGCCTGGTCGTTGGTGCGCTCGTGGGGCGGGCGACCGCGCCGGTCGCCGTGGACCATCGTCAGCAAAACGCCCTGCTGGCGCAGATCGACGCTCTGAAGCAGCAGGTGGCGAACCTGCAGCGCGCGGCCCAGGTCAACGATGTCGCCACCCGCTCGCTGCGCGGCACCCTGGCACAACGCGAGGAGGAGCTGAACGGGCTGCGCGCCGACCTCGGATTCTATTCACGCCTGGTGGGCGGTGACGCCCAGCGGCAGGGTCTGAAGCTGCAGGAAGTGAAGTTGCTGCCGATCGTGGGCTCGCGCGGCTGGAACGTCAGCCTCAGCCTGACCCAGAACGCGAAGCGCGGCGAGGAGATTTCCGGCAACGTGCTGCTCAGCGTGGAAGGCCTGCGCGGCAACCAGGTCACCCGGCTGGAGTGGCCGGTGCTGGGCGATGCCGCACAGAAGGATGGCCTGCCATTCCGCTTCGCCTATTTCCAGCAGTTGCACGGCACCATCGTGCTGCCGGCGGATTTCCACCCGACGCGACTGCGCATCAGCCTTCAACCTGCCGAAGGCGAGCCGGTCAACCGTGCCGTCGCCTGGGGCGCCGCCCTGAGCGGAAACATCACCAACACCGAAGGGGACCGCGATGCTCAACCGTAGACGCAGCGATCGCAACGATCGCAAACAGAGCAACGAAACCAGCCTGATCGCCCGCGGCACGGTGATCCGCGGCGACCTGCGCTTCAGTGGCGCCTTGCACCTGGACGGTCGCATCGAGGGCAGCGTGCTGGGCGAAGGCGACGATGCCGTATTCACGCTCAGCGAGCACGGCCAGGTGCACGGCGAGATCCACGTGCCGCAAGCGGTGATCAACGGCCACGTCACCGGCGACGTCAACGTCAGCGTGCGGCTGGAGCTGGCGCCGCAGGCGCACATCGACGGCGACCTGCGCTATCACACGCTGGAAATGGCCGCCGGCGCGCAGGTCAACGGGCGCATCTCGCGTCAGGCCGGGGAGGCTCCACGCGAATTGCCGGCGCCGGACGCCATCCTGGATGAGGCTGTGTCGGCCTGACGCGGTATGCTTGACTACAGCTCCGTTCGCCCCCACCCAGATGCCCATGGAAACTTTTGCCGCTATTCCCGATTACCGCAGCAGCGGCGCCCCGCTGGTGTTCACCGCCGCCGCCGCGCACAAGGTGCATGAGCTGATTGCCGAGGAAGGCAACCCGGCGCTGAAGCTGCGCGTGTACATCTCCGGCGGCGGCTGCTCGGGCTTCCAGTACGGCTTCACCTTCGACGAGGCCCAGGCCGAGGACGACCTGGCGATCGAGCGCGACGGCGTGACCTTGCTGTGCGACCCGCTCTCGCTGCAGTACCTCGGCGGCGCGCAGATCGACTACGCCGAGAACCTCAGCGGCGCGCAGTTCGTGATCAGCAACCCGAACGCCAAGACCACCTGCGGCTGCGGCTCCTCGTTCTCGGCCTGAGGACGGCGCCGATGGACCGGGCCGTCCAGCCTCCACTGAACACTTTCGCCGGGCTCAGCCTGGTGCTCGACCGCGTCGCCGAGTTGCGCGACAAATCGGCATGGATCGTCGAACAGGCGCGCTCGCCGCAGGCACGCTACCTGCTGCTGGACGGTGCCGGCGAGGCCTTTCTGCACCGCGACCGCGACGCGCTGCGCTGGCTCGACGCGAACGAACGCGAGCAATGGCTCGGTGACCTGCGCGCCAGCCTGCTCGGCATGGCGTACGAACGCCCGCACTTCCTGCTGGTGGCGGACGACCCTGCCCGCATGGGCGAGCTGGAGCACGCGCTCGACGCCCGCCGCATGAGCCTGCGCAGTGCCGGCCTGCAGCTGGCGGCCGACGAGGCCAGCCTGTTCGCCTATGCCAAGGGCCTGTCGCACTGGCAACGCGAGACGCGCTTCTGCACCCACTGCGGCGCGCCGCTGCTGCTGGTTGCCGCCGGCCACCGCGCGCAATGCACCAATGCGGAGTGCGCGCGGCTGCACTTCCCGCGCACCGACGCCGCCGTGATCATGCTGGTCGAGCACGACGGTGCCTGCCTGCTCGGCCGCCAGGCCGGCTGGCCGCCGGGGCGCTACTCCACGCTGGCCGGCTTCGTCGAACCGGGCGAGGCACTGGAGGACGCGGTGCGCCGCGAGGTGGCCGAGGAGGCCGGAGTGATCGTCGACCAGGTGCGCTACCACTCCTCGCAGCCGTGGCCGATGCCCGCCTCGCTGATGGTCGGCTTCATCGCCACCGCCGTGTCACGGCAGATCCGCATGCGCGACCATGAACTGGAAGACGCGCGCTGGTTCACCCCGGCGCAGATCGTTGACGGCATCGCCGACGGCAGCTTCCTGCCGTCGACGCGCTTGTCGGTGTCCTACCAGCTGCTCGCGCACTGGCTGCGGCAGCGGGCCGGACTGGAGCTGGACGCGCTGACCGCCGCCACGCCAGGCTGATCCAGCGGCGCGAACTTCACGTCGATCCACCGGTCTTTGCCGTATCCGCCGCCAGGGATCGGCCATGCCGCACGGAAGCACACTGCCCATACCGGTGACCCATCGCGTGCGCGCCGCTGGCGGGCCGCATGGCGCCACGGAGCGATTCTCGGCGGCGTCGCCGCGCTGCATCTGTTCACCCTGGCGCTGCTGCTGCGCCCGGCGCCGCCGTATCGGCCGACCACTACCCTCCTGCGCGGCGATGCAACTCCACTTGCTCGCGCGGCCCGGCAAGCGGCGAGCCGCGAGCCCGCGTTCGCCATCACCCAGGCATTCCCGGTCGGCACAGGCGGCAAACCCCGCACGCACGTTGCCTGCAGACGTCGCACCACGCCCGCACGCGGCAATGCTCGCCGTTGCGCCAGCCGTTGCGCCAGCCATCGCGCCGAACCGTCCCGGCGACTACCCCACCACCCTCGCCGGCGCGGGCGCGATGCGGTGGGTGCCACGTGTGCGCCTGCCGGGTTCGGACGCGCCATCACGTACCGGCATCCCGCTGCGCACCGCACCGAGCCTGCGGCAGCTGGTGCAAGCGATGACCACCGCCAGCCGCTGCAAGTACGAACGCATGAAGATGGAGCGCAGCGCCAACCAGTTCGTCACGCGCCAGCTGGTGGAACGTGCGCTCGACGCTGACGGTTGCGGCCCGCGGGGGGGAGCATGATGCCATCGACCCCACCATCGACGCGATCTCCCGCCGCGCGACCCGCGACGATTGACGTCGCTGCGCGACACCGGGCCGGCACTTGGCGATCGCGGGCGGGCTCTTACAATGGCAGCCACTGTCCGCGAGCCCTTTCATCATGGCCATCCGTCTGCTGGTTGCCCTCGTCGCCCTCGGCCTGTTGCACGTGATGCCGCAACTGGCACGCTGGCGCGGCGATGGCCTGTTTCGCCGCTGGGTGGCGCAACTGGCGGATACCAGCGGCGGTGGCCGCGTGGCGCTGGCCCTGCTGTTGCCGCTGGTGCTGTGCGCGTTGCTGGAGTGGCTGCTTGGGCATTCGCCGCTGGGCGCACTGCTGCCGTTGCTGTTTGCGCTGGTGGTGCTGCTGTACTGCCTCGGTCCGCGCGAGTTCGAGGCCGACCTGGAGGCGATCCTGGATGCCCCGGACGGCGCCAGCCGCGAAACCGCGGCGCAGGCGCTGGCTGATGGCGGTCAGCCGATTGCCTGGAACGCACCGGCGCTGGGCGAAGCGATCGCCTATGCCGCGCTGCGCCGACGCTTTGCCGTGCTGTTGTGGTTCTTCCTGCTCGGCCCGACCGGCGCGCTGGCGTACCGACTGGCGCAGACGCTGGGCCGCGACGACACGCTGCGGCTTGACGCGGACAGCCGCCGCGCTGCCGGCTACGTGGCCAACGCGCTGGACTGGCTGCCCGCGCAGCTGCTGACTTTCACCCTGGCCGTGGTCGGCCACTGGGAGGCGGTGATCGGCGCCTGGCGACGCTGGCATAACCAGGCCGCCTCGACCGGCTGGTACGCGACCGGCCCGGGCTTCCTGGGCGCCGCGGCGCAGGCCGACGTGCTGATCGACATCGAGGCCGGCGACGGTTACGCCGAAGAGCACAGCGATCCGCTGGCCGAATTGCGACGCCTGCGCAGCGCCCTGCTGCGCGCGCTGCTGGCGTGGCTCAGCGTGGTGGCGCTGGTGGTGGTCGGCGGCTGGATCGGCTGAGTCGGCCGGTCAGGCCCGTTCTCCGCGCAACTCGCGCACCCGCGCCTCCAGCGTCGCCGCCGAGACCTGCGCCGGCGCTTGCGGTGCGTCCACCACCAGTTCCACCCGCGCCCGGAACCGGCGCGGCAGGCGCGCGCGATGAAGCATCGAATCGCGCCGACTCCACACGCTGCCCCACAGGCCGCGCAGCGCCATCGGCACCACCGGTACCGGCCGCCGCGCCAGGATCTTTTCCACGCCGGGCCGGAACGGCGCGATCTCGCCATCGGTGGTCAGGCCGCCTTCCGGGAAGATGCACACCACCTCGCCGGCGGCCAGCGCGGCGTCGATCGCGTCGTAGGCTTGCTGCAGCACCGCCGGATCTTCCTTGTGCCCGGCGATCGGGATCGCCCTGGCGGTGCGGAACACGAAGCTGAGCAGCGGGATGTTGAAGATCTTGTAGTACATCACGAAGCGCACTGGCCGGCGCAGCTTCGCCATCAGCAGCAGCGGGTCCATGTAGCTGACGTGGTTGCAGACCAGCAGCGCCGACCCTTCCTCGGGAATCTGTTCGGCACCGTCGGCGCGCACCCGGTACAGCGTGTTCACCAGCACCCAGGTGATGAAACGCATCACGAACTCGGGCACCAGGGTGAAGATGTACCAGGCCACCAGCACATTGAGCAGGGCGGCAGCCAGGAAGATCTGCGGCGCATCCAGCCCCAGCGCGCCCAGCCCCAGGCCGAAGCCGGCGGCCAGCACGATCAGCAGCGCGTTCAGGATGTTGGTGCCGGCGATGATCCGCGACAGCTTCTCGCGCGGCGCTCGCGCCTGCACGTAGGCGAACAGCGGCACCACGTAGAGGCCGGCGAACACACCGATCAGGGTGAGGTCGAGCATGACGCGCCAGCTGCCCGCCGCCTGCAGCAAGGCCAGCCAATCCAGCCCGCGCACCGGCGCAACGCCGTGCCGCGCGAGGTACAGGTCCATCCCGAACGCGGTCAGCCCGAACGCGCCCAGTGGCACCAGGCCGATCTCCACCCGCCGACCCGACAGTTTCTCGCACAGCAGCGCGCCGACGCCGGTGCCGATCGAAAACAGGGTGAGCACCAAGGTATTGACCGAACCATCGCCACCCAGCGTCTCGCGCGTGTAGATCGGCAGCTGCGCGATCAGCACCGTGCCGAAGAACCAGAACCACGAGATGCCCAGCACCGCGTTGAACACCGGGCGATCGGCGCGGGTGATCGCCAGCACCCGCGCGGTCTCGCTGAACGGGTTCCAGTTGAACTTCAGTTCCGGCGCAGTGGCCGGTGCCAGCGGGATGCGGCGAGAGGCCAGATAGCCAGCCACCGCCACCGCGATGGTCGCGCCGGCCGCCAGCAGCGGCCCCACGCCAGCCACCAGCATCAACGAATTGCCGGCGATCATGCCGACCAGCATCGCCATCTGCGTACCCATCTCCACCAGCCCGTTGCCGCCGACCAGTTCGGCCGGCTTCAGCGCCTGCGGCAGGATCGCGTACTTGATCGGTCCGAACATGGCCGAGTGCATGCCCATCATGAACAACACGATCAGCAGCAGCGTGGCGTGGTGGGTATAGAAGCCGTACGCAGCCAGCGCCATCGCGCCGATCTCGAACAACTTCACGTAACGGATGATCCGGCTCTTCTCGTACTTCTCGGCCAATTGCCCGGCGGTGGCGGAGAACAGGAAGAACGGGATGATGAACAGCGCCGGCGCCAGGTTGGTGTACAGCGATACCGTGCGATCGCCCAACCCCATCTGGAACGCCACCAGCATCACCAGCGCATTGCGGAACGCATTGTCGTTGAACGCCCCCAGCGCCTGGGTCCAGAAAAACGGCGCGAAGTGGCGCTTGCCCAGCAATGCGAATTGGCTCATGCGATGGCCTGGGTTGGTATCGTCACGCCCACCGTGGAGCGTGCGAGGGGATCCGGCAAGTATTGCCGCGTATGACTTGCGGACACAACCAGACACAAAAAAACGCCACCCATCAAGGGTGGCATTTCTTCAAGGCAAGTTCAGAGCATCAGAGCAGCATGCTCATCCCTTTGTACGTATTGCTTAGTAGTCATACGTCATGGAGAGACGCACGTAACGCGGCTCCTGGAAGTAGGTGCCGATACCATAGGTGTTCGAGACCGTGCCCACATTGGTCTGCGACCGCGGGACCGTATTGGTTACCCGACGCTGATTGAGCACGTTGAAGGCGTTGAGCGAGAAGCCCAGCTTGTGGTCGGCGAACGCCGGACGATAAGTCACCGCCAGATCGACCTTCTCCGTCCACGGCGTATTACCCGCAGCTCCCGGACCGCTGGCCTTGCCGAAGCAGAAGTGGTAATCACCACCGTAGCCGATCGGATCGGTCTGGTTCGGACCGAAATAACCCAGGCAGTTCTTCGGCGTACCCGACTGGATCCGCGCTGCAGCGGAGACCAGCCATTCCGGCGTGATCTGGTAGCTGCCGCGGATCTTCAACTGGTGCCGACGGTTGTTCGCCATCAGGCCACCGCTGGCAATCATCAGCTCAGCTGCATCCCAGTCTTCCGTCTTGGACACGTCATCCTGGCCCAGATCGGAACGCACCTGACCCTCGGTGTTGCCCCAGCTGCGCGAGAACGTGTAGTCCACACGCGCCTGCCACTTGCCGTTGAACGGATGTTCCAGGTACATGTCGAGCGCGTAGTACTTGCGCTTGGCACCCTGGTTGAAGCCCCAGTCAGCCTGCGACATCTGGACGCTCTTGTAGCCGCCGTTCGAGTCGTTGAGCAGGAAGTTGTTGGTGCGGCCCGGGTTGAAGATGTAGCAGCTGTGGATGTCGAGCGTGGAGGTGTTGACGCCCTGCGCGATCAGCTTGCTTTCGATCTTGCCACCGTCGCAGATGTCATCGATCGCGGACTGCAGCTCGCGGTAGGTTGCCTTCGCGCCATAGGCCCAATCCGAGCCCAGCGTCTTGTCGAAACCGAGAATGGCTTCATCCTGGTACTGCGACTTCAGATCGGTCGGGGCGAAGGTCTTGTTGTCCGGTGCGATACCGTATTCGCCATTGGCAGACACCGGGCCCGGACCCAGTGCGGTCAGGCCGGTCGGGGCGCCAGTCACCGGGTCGATACCGGTGTAGGTGGAATACTCACGCGTGTAAGTGGAGGCAGAGGCGCCACGAATGGCCACACTGTTGGGCAACGCGAGGAAGTAGCGACCAAGATTGCCGTAAACCTTGAACGAGGAGTCCCCGAACACGTCCCAGCTGGCGCCCAGACGCGGTGCCCACTGGTTCTTCTGATCGACGTACGGCTTGGCTGCGCTGTTGTAGTTGGTGAAGTGGTCGTTGCGCACGCCCAGGCTGAGCATCACGTTGTCGCTGATCTGCCAGCGATCTTCCAGATAGAACGCCTTCTGCTTGACCGACATGCTGGTGGTGGTCTTGAAGATGTACTTCTGGACGTAGTAGCCATTGCCGCCCGGAGCACCGACGCCGAGGGTTGGGTTGATCGCCCTGGTGGGCTTGCCGGTCTTGCTGTAGATCCAGATATAACCCGGACCACCCATGTCCCGGCCCTGGTTGTGGGCGAAGTAAGACTGGTTGTCGATACCAAGGGCAAGGTGGTGATCACCCAACTGGTATTCCAAGTCGGCGCGCAGGCCGCGCGTCTTGCTGCCCGCATCCGGGGTGGTGGTCGCGTAACTCGTAACACCGTTGCGGATCGGGGTACCGCCGGTGATGGCCGGATTCTGGTTGGTCACGCCCGAGAGGAACGGCAGTGTGGCGCTGAGCCCCGGGATGACGGTGTAGTTCTCGGTCTTGCTCTTGCCGTAAGTCACCGACAGCGTCAGGTCATCGGTGATGTAACCGGTGTACTTGGCGATATCGTACCTGTTGGCATCCTTGGTCGAGGTCGGATGGCCCGTGATCCCGGCGCTGTGCATGCCCGTGGCATAGCTGTAGCTATACAGGTCGCCGCTGTAGGACGTGTTGCTCTTGATGTGGGTGTATTCCAGGATGTTGCTGTCGTTGATGTTCCAGTCGAACTTGGTGTACAGCTTGGGCAGGCTGTATTTGTACTTGTTGACCGCTGGCGCGCCAGCGTCGGAGGTCGAGGTGCTCGTACCCTGCTGCTTTTCGGACTCGGCCGACACGAACATGTACAGGCGATCGCGGATCAGCGGACCACCGGCATAGACCGAATAGGTGGTATCCCAGCTGGTATTGTTCTTGCGGTTGCGGTAGATCGTGCCCGGCAGGTTCGGGTTGTTATAGACATAGCCCGACGGCAGCTGGTTGTTCGGGTAGTAGATGCTTTCCGGATCATTGGCCAGCGACTTGGGCGACCAAGTCACCTGCGCACCGAAATGCCACTCGTTGGTACCGCGCTTGCCGACCTGGCTGATCACGCCGCCGTCCGAACGACCATACATGGCGCTGTAGCCACCGGTGTAGGTTTCCTGCTGGTCGATCGAGCCATACGGCAGGCCAACGCCACCCAGAGCCTTCAACGGATCGGTCGTGTTGAAGCCGTTGATGTAGTACGCATTTTCGGTGACGCCGGCACCGCCGAACGAAACCGTCCGACCAAAGGCACCGTTACCGGCGACCGCGCCCGGAGCCAGCAGGGCGATCGACTCGGCGGTGCGGCCGAGCGGCAGCTTGGCCAGTTCCTGGGCGGTGATGACCGTGCGCGAATCAACCGAGGAGACATCGATCACGGGAAGCGCATTGGCCTGAACCGTCACCGCGCCCAGGTTCTGAGCGTTTTCCGCACTTGCAAAGGACACCGCCGTACCAGCGCCAACCACAAGGTTGACATTGTCACGCGAGTCGACCGCCACGCCGTCCTTCTTGAGGGTGACCGTGTAGGTGCCGAGCGGAAGATTCGTGATGCGGTAGCGTCCGCTGCTGTCAACAGCAACCTCGCGGGTAATACCGGTGGAGCCACTTACCGTGACGGTCTCACCGGATGCAGCTGGCGCCTGGCCGAAGATGCTGCCGGTGGTCGCCTGACCGAAGGCCAGACCGCTGAAGCCCAAGCCCAGCGCCAGAGCGAGTGCAGTGCGCTGCAGTTGCCCCGTCTTGGAATTTCTACGCAAATTCATCAGTAGTGACTCCCCATGGTTTGGCCCGAGTCATCCGGGCACAAGAAACTTTTTGTGTGTTCGTGGCATCCAAAGGCGGCATCCAGGAAACTATGCAAGCCCGTGCCGACACACATGATTTAGACTAGGTTTCCTACGCAGACGGCTCACGTAAGTTGTTGCGACGTTAGTTCAAGAAAACGCGTGGGTCAACACTTCCCTAACATTCTGTTTCGGTGTTCTTCGCTTGACTTGCGGCATAAACTTACGCTAGCCCTCACCCACGGCGGTACTTCCTATGGACATGCAAACCCCCATGGCTCCGCAAACCGCAGAAACCTTCGCCGAACGCATCAAGTTGCTGATCCAGCGTGTGGGAAGCGCCACCGAGATCGCCCGAATGTGCGGCTTCTCGGAAGGCGTGGTACGCAGCTGGCGCGATGGCAACACCGATCCGTCGCGCGCACGATGCGTGACACTGGCCAAGACGCTGGGCATCTCGCTGGTCTGGCTGGTGGCCGGGGAGGGCACGCTGCAGGTGGACCCCACGCCCACCGGCATGGATGAGCAGTACAGCTCGGAAGAAGCTACACCGCACCGCCACCACGCCCATCCGGCCCCGGTGCACCGCCACCTGGCTGCCGCCACCACGGTGGATGCACAGCGGCTGGATACTGCCGTACGCATGCTGCAGTCGGAACTGAGCCTGGCCGACAGCCGCCTTTCGTTGTCCGACAACACCGACCTGCTCAGCCAGCTCTACGAAATGCTCGGCCCCGGCGGCTCCCACGTGGACCCGCTGGCCATGGTGACTTTCAACCAGCGTCTCGCCGAGCGGATCCGCCAGCAACGCAATACGGCCTGACCGGTCCAACGCCCGGTGGCGACAATGAAAGCGTGGCAGCCCGTGCGGGGTTGCCACGTTTTCTTGTGCCGGTAGTCAAAGCAGGGCGATGTCGGCGACGGCTCCGAACTGGGCTTTCAACTGGCCCAGCAGGGCCAGCCGGTTGGCCCGCACGGCCGGATCGGCGGCGTTCACCAGCACGCTGTCGAAGAAGGCATCCACCACGGCCTGCAGTTGTGACAGCCGCGCCAGCACCGCGGTGTAATCGCCGGCGACCAGCGCGGCGGCATTGTCCTGCCGAGCCGAGACCAGTGCGTCGGCCAGGTCGCGCTCCGCATCCGCCTCGAAATGCGTCGGGTCGACGGTTCGCCCGACCGGAGGCGCGTCGGCCTCCTCGGCCTGCTTGCGCAGGATGTTGGCGACCCGCTTGTTGGCCGCCGCCAGGCTGGTGGCTTCCGGACGGCGGCCGAATTCGGCCACTGCGCGCAGACGGCGGTCGAAATCGGCCAGGCTGACCGGCTGCACCGCCAGCACCGCCTCGAACTGGGCGTTGTCGAAACCCTGCTCGGCGTAGTATCCGCGTAGGCGGTCGAACACGAAGTCATACAGCTCGTCGGTCAGGATCGCGCGGCGCTGGCCTGCGTTCAAGGCCGGCGGCTTGCCGTCCTTGCCCGGCTTCAGTCCCGCGGCCAGTGCCGTATCCGGCAGCAGCTCGAGCGCTTCGATGAAGCTGGCGCGCAAGTCCAGTTCCAGACCGCCCTCGATCAGGGTCCGCGCCAGGCCCAGCGCGGCACGGCGCAGGGCGAACGGGTCCTTGTTGCCGCCGGGCTTCATGCCGACGGCGAAGATGCCGGCCAGGGTGTCGAGCCGTTCGGCCACGGCCAGTACCTGGCCAAGCCGGTCGGCGGCGATCGCGTCGCCGCCGAAGCGCGGCTGGTAGTAGCTGTCCAACGCCTCGGCCACTGCCGCCATCTCGCCGTCGTGGCTGGCGTAGTAGCGGCCCATCACGCCCTGCAATTCGGGAAACTCGCCCACCATGCGGGTCAGCAGGTCGCACTTGCTCAGGCTCGCCGCGCGGGTGGCGGCAGCGGCATCGACGCCGACCCGGTTCGCGGCCACCCGCGCCAGTTCGGCGACGCGCACGCTCTTGTCCCACAGACTGCCTAGCGCCTGCTGGTAAGTGACGCCCTTGAGCTGCTCCTGATAACTCGCCAGCGGCGTCTTCAGGTCTTCATCCCAGAAGAACTTGGCGTCGGCGAAGCGCGGCCGGATCACCCGCTCGTAACCCTTGCGGATCTCGGCCGGGTTCCGGCTCTCGATATTGGCGATGCCGATGAAATGCTCGGTCAGCTTGCCCTCGGCGTCGAACACCGGCACGAACTTCTGGTTCGCCACCATGGTGGTCACCAGCGCTTCCGGCGGCACGCCGAGGAACTCGCGCTCGAACGTGCAGGCGATCGCCACCGGCCACTCGGTGAGGTTGGCCAGCTCGTCGAGCAGCGCCTCGTCGAACCGCGGCACGCCGCCGGTGACCGCCGCGGCCAGGCCGATCTGCTCGCGGATGCGCTGGCGTCGCTCGCGCGGATCGGCCAGCACGTTGCAGGCGCGCATCGCATCCAGCCAGCCGTCGGCGTCGGCCAGGTGCACCGGTTGCGGGTGCATGAAGCGGTGGCCGCGCGACTTGCGGCCGCTGGTCAGGCCCAGCACGCTGCCGTCGATGATGTCGGCGCCGTGCAGGATCACCAGCCAGTGCGCCGGGCGCACGAAGCTGTAGTCGTGGTCGGCCCAGCGCATCGGCCGCGGGATCGGCAGCGTCTTCAGCGCCTCGTCGACGATTTCCGGTAGCAGCGCCGCCACCGGCTGGCCCGGCTTGACCGCGCGCCAGACATACCAGCCGCCCTTGTCGGTCTCCAGCTTCTCCAGCTGTTCGACGCTGACGCCGCAGGACTGCGCGAAGCCGAGCAGCGCCTTCGACGGCCGGCCCTCGGCATCGAGCGCGGCGTTCAGCGCCGGCCCTCGCCGCTCCAGCGACTGCGGCGGCTGCGCAGCGGCCACGGCCGGGATGTAGGCGGCCAGACGACGCGGCGAGGCGTAAGCCTGGGCCAGGTCGAGTCCGGCCTCGATACCGCGTTTGGCCAGGCCGTCGCAGATGCCGCGCAGGAAGGCCGCGGACAGCTCGTCCAGTGCCTTCGGCGGTAGTTCCTCGGTGCCCAGTTCGACTAGCAGTGACTTGGCGGCGCTCATGCGGCCCGCTCCCTGAAAACGTTCCTCAACCCCGGGAAACCGAGCTTCTCGCGCTGCGCCACGTAGGTCTCGGCCACGCTGCGCGACAGCGTACGCACGCGCAGGATGTAGCGCTGACGCTCGGTGACGCTGATCGCGCGGCGCGCGTCGAGCAGGTTGAAGGTATGGCTGGCCTTCATCACCTGCTCGTACGCCGGCAGCGGCAGATTCGCCGCGACCAACTGGTTGGCCGTGGCCTCGCACACGTCGAACCAGTGCAGCAGCTCGGGCACGTTGGCATGCTCGAAGTTGTAGGTGCTCTGCTCCACCTCGTTCTGGTGGTACACGTCGCCGTAGGTGACGGTGCCGTACGGGCCTTCGGTCCAGACCAGGTCGTAGACGTTGTCCACATTCTGCAGGTACATCGCCAGGCGCTCCAGGCCATAGGTGATCTCGCCGGTCACCGGGCGGCATTCGAGGCCGCCGGCCTGCTGGAAGTAGGTGAACTGGGTGACTTCCATGCCGTTCAACCAGACCTCCCAGCCGAGACCCCAAGCGCCGAGCGTGGGCGACTCCCAGTTGTCCTCGACGAAACGCAGGTCGTGCACCAGCGGATCGAGGCCCAATTCCTTCAGCGAATCGATGTAGAGATCGAGGATGTTCTCGGGATTGGGCTTCATCACCACCTGGTATTGGTAGTAATGCTGCAGGCGGTTCGGGTTCTCGCCGTAGCGACCGTCGGTGGGCCGGCGCGAGGGCTGCACGTAGGCGGCGGCCCAGGGCTCGGGGCCGAGCGCGCGCAGGAAGGTGGCGGGGTGGAAGGTGCCGGCGCCGACCTCGGTGTCGAGCGGCTGCAGCAGCACACAGCCCTGCGCCGCCCAGTAGCGGTTGAGGGTCTGGATCACATCCTGGAAGGTGCGTGCGGACATGGTTTTCCGTGACCTTGGGTAAAGCGCGTTAGTATAGCTGCAGCGTGCTTTTCCGCCGGATTCCGGCTGGAATGCGCATTGAAGGGACACACCCGGATGGCCGCTTCACCGCAAATCGCATCCCTGCTCGGCCGCCGCGGCCGGCTCGGGCTGGATGAACTGCTGGCCACGCTGGTGGTCGATGGTTATCTGCTGGCCGACGACGCCAAGCAGGTGCGCATGGGCGTCCCAGCCGGCCGCAGTACGGTCGAACTGCACCCGCTAGTGCTGATCGCGAACGCGAGGCTGGCGAACCAGCACGATCCGGGCCGGCCACTGAGCCTGGAAGGCCTGACCGAGTGGCTGGCCGGCCACGCCGGGTTGCCGTATCTGAAGATCGATCCGATGAAGATCAACGTGGCCGCCGCAACCCAGGTGGTGAGCCATGCTTACGCGAAGCGCCACCGCATCCTGCCAATCGCGGCTGCCCCGGGCGAGGTGACGTTCGCCACCTGCGAGCCGTTCGAGGCCGGCTGGGCGCCCGACCTGGCGCAGATGCTGCGGCGGGACGTCAAGCGCGTGGTGGCCAGCCCGATCGACATCAACCGCTACCTGCAGGAGTTCTACGGCGTCCAGCGCTCGATCCAGCTGGCGCAGGACGCCAAGAGCGGCGGCGACACGTCTTCTGCCATCCTCAACTTCGAGCAGCTGGTCGAACTGGGCAAGAGCGGCGAGGTAGGCGCCGACGATCGCCACGTGGTGCACATCGTCGACTGGCTGCTGCAGTACGCATTCGAGCAGCGCGCCTCGGACATCCACCTGGAGCCACGCCGCGAGACCGGGCACATCCGCTTCCGCATCGACGGCGCCATGCAGAAGGTGTTCGAACTGCCCTCGCCGGTGATGACGGCGGTGACCGCGCGCATCAAGATCCTCGCCCGCATGGACGTGGCCGAGAAACGTCGCCCGCAGGACGGCCGCATCAAGACCCGCTCCTCCGGCGGGCGCGAGGTGGAACTGCGCATCTCCAACATGCCCACCGCGTTCGGCGAGAAGGTGGTGATGCGTATCTTCGACCCCGACCTGGTGGTGAAGGATTTCGCCCAGCTCGGCTTCTCCGCCAACGAAGCCGCCCACTGGCGCGGCATGGTCGAGCGCCCGCACGGCATCGTGCTGGTTACCGGGCCCACCGGCTCAGGCAAGACCACCACGCTGTACTCCACGCTGAAGCACCTGGCCACGCCGGAGCTCAACGTGTGCACGGTGGAAGACCCGATCGAGATGGTCTCACCGGAGTTCAACCAGATGCAGGTGCACGCAGCGATCGAGCTGGATTTCGCCGCCGGCGTGCGCACGTTGCTGCGGCAGGACCCGGACATCATCATGATCGGCGAGATCCGCGACCTGGAAACCGCGCAGGTGGCGGTGCAAGCCTCGCTCACCGGCCACCTGGTGCTGTCGACGCTGCATACCAACGATGCCCCGAGTGCGGTCACCCGCCTGCTCGACCTTGGCGTGCCGCACTACCTGATCCAGTCCACCCTGACCGGCGTGGTGGCGCAGCGGCTGGTGCGCACGCTGTGCCCGCACTGCAAGCAGGTGGCCAGGCAGGATCCGCAGGCCTGGACCGTACTCACCCATGGCTGGGACGTGCCGGTGCCACAGAAGGTATTCCAGCCGGTCGGCTGCCTGGAGTGCCGCCATACCGGCTTTCTCGGACGCACCGGCATCTACGAGATGCTGAAGCTCTCGCCACGCCTGCGCGGCATGGTTTCGGCCCAGCTCGACCTCGGCCGGTTCGGGCAGGCAGCGCTGTCCGAAGGCATGCGCCCGCTGCGCATCTCGGCTGCCGACCAGGTCGCCGCCGGACTGACCACCGCACAGGAAGTCCTCACCGTGCTTCCACCGATCGACGCGCTCGACGATGCACAGCCGTAAAGACGTCCCGATGCCGCCATTGACCCTCCGCATGAAACCCGTCCTGATCATCCGCACCGGCCGTGCGCCGGAACCCATCCGCGCCCGCCATGGCGATTTCCCGCACTGGTTCCGCCTCGGTGCCGGGCTGCATCCGCAGCAGCTGCGGATCGTCGACGTCGCGGTCGGTGAAGCGCTGCCGCCGCCCCACGAAGTGGCCGGCGCCATCATCACCGGTTCGGCCGCCATGGTCACCGCGCGCGAGTCGTGGAGCGAGCACACGGCCGGGTGGATCCGCGATGCGATGGATGCGGAGCTGCCGCTTTTCGGCGTCTGCTACGGCCACCAGCTGATGGCTCATGCGCTTGGCGGGCGCGTCGACTACCTGCCGGGCGGGCGCGAGATCGGCACCCAGACGATTGCGCTGACGGCCCTCGCCGCACACGACCCGCTAGCGCCCGCACTGTCAGCCAGTTTTCGCGCGCACACCACCCACGAGCAAAGCGTGATCGAACCGCCGGCGGAGGCCACGGTACTGGCCCGCTCGGCGCGGGATCCGCACCAGCTGCTGCGCTACGGGCCGCATGCAGTCAGCGCACAGTTCCACCCGGAGTTCAACGCCGAGGTGATGCGCGCCTACATCCGGCGCAAGCATGCCGACCTGCAGCGCGAAGGCGCGAACCCGCAGGAAATCTTCGGCGCGGTTGCCGCCACGCCCACCGCCCGCCGGCTGCTGCGCCACTTCTCGCGCGACCACCGCTGGACCACTATCGCGGGCTGAGCTTCAACCGCTCAGGCGCCGGGCAATCGCATCGCGAGAAAACAGCGCGAACACCACGCCGAACAGAAAGCCGCCGATGTGTGCCCACCACACATAGGCGCCGTAGCTCGGCCCTGCATAACTGAACAGCAACTGCAGCAGTACCCACAGCCCGATCAGCAGGAAGGCCGGCACCCGCACGAATTCCAGGTAAAGCCCCAGCGGCAGCACCAGGCCGAGCCGTGCACGCGGAAACAACGCCACGTACGTACCGACCACCGCCGATACCGCGCCGCTGCAGCCGATGATGGGCAGGCGCACGCCCGTCAGGGACAACGCGCCGATCAGGTTCGCCACGACCCCGCCGACCACAAACAGCAGCAGGAACCGCAACGACCCCAGCGCGCGCTCGCCCGGCAGGCCAAAAATCACCAGGAACAGCAGGTTGCTCAGCAGATGCAGCCAGGTCACGTGGATGAACAGCGCCGTGAACAGACGCAGCAGGGCCGGATCAGTCAGCTGCGGCAACAGCGCCTCATGCGGATCGAAAATATTCGCCGGCACCGTGCCCCATTCCAGCAACAGGGAAACCCGCTGCGTGACCGGTATCAGCGCCAGGCCCACGAAGCAGGCCACGCAGACCGTCACCACCAACAGGGTTGCCCAGTGCCATCGGGGTCGGCGACGCGTTTCGACGTGGACAAACAAGGGCCGCTCCCCAGGCATGCGCCGGATCGCGGCGTTCCGACATCATAGGCGATAAGGGAATGCGCCCATGGTCGGCAATCAAGACACGGTGAAGCTGAGGCGTCGAAGGTTCACCGCCCGCCCAAAAAGCGAAGGCCACCCCGGAGGGGGAGGCCTTCCAGGAAAAAGCCCCAGGCAGCGAGCTGTTGCAGGTCGCA
>NZ_JBYTEM010000036.1:0-45339 GCF_058789735.1 Rhodanobacter sp. FW106-PBR-R2A-1-15
GTAGGAGCCCGCTGGCGGGCGATGCTTTTGAAGCTGGGATTCGGGATTCGGGATTCGGGATTCGCAAGAGCAAAAGCATCGCCCGCCAGCGGGCTCCTACCGGCGGGGGCGCGTCCGCATCATCGTGCCGGAGCTGCGCAACTGCTGCAGCACGCTGCGGCAGGTGTTGTCGCCATCGCCGCCGTGGCTGGGCGCAACCAGGGCGAGCAGGGCTGCGGCCGGGGCGGCGACCGCGCCCAGCGCTACGGCGCCGGCGCCGCGCGCCAGCAGCGGGCCGGCGTGCACGCCGACGTCCGGATTCTTCAGCGTGCCGTGGACGTACAGCGGCGAGCGCAGCGAGAACACGCGGAAGCCCTTGGTGTGCGGCTTCACGTCGAGGTCGAGTTTCTCGTCGGCGAAGTTCACCGTACCGGTCACGTTGACCACCGCGTCGCCGGTGTCGAACACGAACAGGCGCATGTCGAACAGGCCGTGGGTCGCGGCCATGTCGGCAGCGGCGCAGTTGATCGGCACCGTCTTGTCGCCGAACAGCTTGCCGATGACGATGTTGGCCACGTTGAGGCCGGCGGTTTCCAGCAGGGTCTTGCTGATCGCGCCATCGTTCATCAGCAGCTTCAGTTCGCCGTTCGCGCTGCCGAGCAGGGCGGCCACCGAGTTGCCCTGCGCATCGAGCGTGGCGTCGCCGTTGATCTCGCCGAGGCTGCTGCGCATCGGTTCGAAGGTCGGGAACAGCTGCTTGAGCTTGA
The DNA here is from genome assembly GCF_058789735.1 of Rhodanobacter sp. FW106-PBR-R2A-1-15. NCBI lineage: Bacteria > Pseudomonadati > Pseudomonadota > Gammaproteobacteria > Lysobacterales > Rhodanobacteraceae > Rhodanobacter > Rhodanobacter sp. FW106-PBR-R2A-1-15. The sequence continues at coordinate 747 of NZ_JBYTEM010000036.1, forward strand.
GCCGCCGCGCGCCGAGTTTCAGCACGCCGCGCATCGGCGTGCGGCTGCCGTCGAGGGTAAGGTTGCTGCGCACCGTGCCGCCGGCCAGGCCGAAGCTCAGCGGGTCGAGGTACAGCGCGCCGTTGTTCAGGACCAGGTGGGTGCCGAGCGAGTCGATCGGCAGCGCCGCGCCGCGCACGATGCGTGCGCCGGTGAAGGTGACGTCCGCGTCCATCGCCTGCCAGCGGTCGGTACGGAACGGTTCGACCGGCAGCAGCTTGTCGGCCGGCTGCGGCGTGGCGTCGCCGCGCCGTTCCTTGCCGGCGCGGGAATCGGCGCCAATCAGCGGGGCCAGGTCGGCGAACTGCAGCAGCTTCGAGTGCAGGTCACCGCTCAGCTTCGGCCGTGCACCGCCGGTGACGAACAGCAGGTTGCCGGAAAGATCGCTGCCGCCGACGCGGCCGCGGAAGCCCTGGTAGCTGTAGCGGCTGCCGTGGCGGTGCAGCTCGGCCTTGAGGTGGCCCTCGGTGGCGTAGGGTGGCGTGTCGGGCAGGGTGATGCCGGTGATCGGGTAGAGCCTGGCCATGCTGGAGCCGGAGAACCACAGGCGCACGTCGAGCGCGCCCAGGTGCAGCGGATCGGTCAGTGTGCCGACCAGCGCGATGTGGCTGTCGCCGATGCGCAGGTCGGCCTGCAGCGGGAACGGCATGCTCTTGTCCTGCAGCGCCAGCACGGCGCCGGTACGGCCCTTGCCCTTGAGCGGGCTGCCCTGGTAGCTGCCTTCGGCGGTCCAGCCGAACTGGTAGATGGTCGACGCGGTCGCCTGGCCCACCTTTTCCGGCGTGGCTTCGTCGCCGGCCAGGGCCCTGGTCGCCGCCGCGCCGGCCGTCTTGCCGGCCTGTTCGCGCGCGTCGCTGGATTGCTGCGCCACGATCTGCTCGTAGGGAATGGCTTGCTGTAGCGGCTCCACCACCAGCTTCAGCTTCACCCGGCTGGCGGCATCGTCGAGCGTGAGCAGCCCCTGGTCGAAGCCGATCGTGCCCAGCTGGAGTTTCCAGGCGGAGGGCGCGGTGCTTTGTGGCAGCGCGAAATCCCAGCTGGCGCGGCCCGACTTGTCGCGCTCCAGGTCGACCGTGGGGCGCACCAGTTGCAGCGTGGGCACCTCGATGCGATGCGCCAGCAACGCCGGCAACGACAACCGGAAGCGCAGCGCGTCAAGGTGGGCGAACTGCGGCTGCGCAGCCCAGTCCGGGTTGGCGATGCGGATGTCACGCGCGGTGAACTCGGGCCACGGCAGCCACGAACCGGGCCAGCCGGCGAGGCGGTCGCGTCGCCAGTCCACGGTCAGTGCGCCGTTGATCGCGAACGGTCGCCCGATCGCCTGGCTGACCTTGTCGCCGATGAACGGCTTCATGCGGTTCCAGTCGAACGTGGCGACGGCGAGCAGCAGCACCGCGAGCAGCACCAGCAGCGTGCCTGCGATCCAGCTGAGTACTTTTCGGCTGCGTTGCATCCGTCACTCCCGCGGCGGTTGGCCTGCGCGTCGAGCCATATGCCCAGTGATAGCCGCCGGCATGCAAAAGTTGTGTGGTGGTGGCCGGTTGCTTTCAGACCCCGTTCACACGCGGTCGCCGGCGCAGCCTGCAGCGGAGTCGGCGGCGGCAGCGATCGCGGCGCGGATGCGTTCCTTGGCGGACAGCGGGGCGGCAGCGCCGGGGGCCATGCCGCGTTCGCTCGCTGCAAAGGCTGCCCGCTGGCGGGCAGCGTTGCTTCAGTGCGTCGGCTTCGCCTCGCGCACCGGCACGTCGATGCCGCACAGGTCGACCTTGCCGGCCGGTCGCGCGTAGAACGCGTTGCGGCCGTTGCGCTTGGCTTCGACCAGCGTGGCGAAGGTGGCGCTGTCGGTGCGCAGCGCCTCGATCGCCGGACGCTGCGTGGCGGGGAGATCGGCGACCAGGCGCACGGATTCGATGCTGACGCGTTGCTCCGGCTTCGCGTAGAAGCCCATCGGCTCGGGGCCGCGCGGCAGGCCGGAGAGCAGCGGCATGCCTTCCAGCACGCGGCCGGCGACGGCGAGGTTGCGGTCGAGCCGGCGCGGCGCCTGCCCGATCACCGCGTACAGCGAGCTGCCGCTGCCGGTTTCCGGCGCGACGTCGCGCGCCACGCCGACCATGCCGTAGCAGTGCGTCAGCCATTGCTGCCCGCTGGCGGGATCGCGCGCCACCGGGAAGCCTTCGCTGAAACCCACCTGGGGCGCGTACACGTCGCCATCCGGCAGTGGTGTCCACGGCAGCTTCGCGTCGATCGCGCGGGTGAACTCCGGGGGCAGCGTCTTGCTGGCCTTGCCCAGCGATCGGAGCTTGCTCTTGTCGCCGTCGTCGTCGTTGGGGTCGCCCCACTGAGTGACGAAGTTGTCCTGCACGCGGACGATCGCCAGCCCGTCGAAGTAGTGCTGGCGCACCAGGGTGCGGATGTTGGCGGCGTGCAGCGGAGTGAAATCCGGCGCCAGCTCGATCAGCACGCGCCCGCTCGGCAGCTGCATCAGCAGCAGGTTCTGCGGGTCCGGCGTGCGCCATTCGGCCGGCGCGGACTTGGCCAGGATCTCCTTCGCGGTCGGCGTGGGCTTGTCCTGTTCGGCGGCGACGGCAGGCGGCACCAGCAGGCTGCCGGCCAGGGCAAGCGCGGTGACCAGGTGGCGGCGGAGCATGGCATTCCCCCTGCGCAAACGATGAGCGAGGGCGGCAACTTAGCAGAGTGCCGACGGGCACGACACCAAAGGCTCTGCAACAGCACTGTCTTGCAAACCGGGCATGTTTGTCGCCCGTGGTGGCAGCGCCAGTCCAGTCGCCGGATGTACCGGGCGGGTCCGCAATGCATTTGCCAAGCAATTGAAACACAAAAGAAATATTTGGATTCCCCCTCAAGTAAACGAGGTGGCCGCCGTTAGCTTGGCGGCCTCGTCCACTCCGGTCCCTCCATGCGCCTGCGCTTGTTCGCCTTTCCTGCCTTCTCCTCGTTCGGTGCGCGCCTGGCGGTGCGACTGGCCGGCACCGTGGTGCTGCTTCTGCTGGTGTGTGCCGGGTCCGCCCTGTTGCTGGCAGGGGCCGACACGCGGCTGCGGCACGTGGTGTCGGACACCCTCGCGCCAGTGGCGTCCGTGGGACGGATTCAGAACGACTACAACGACATGCTGCAGTCGGTGACGCACGCCGCGCTGACCGAATTGCCCTCGTCCGTCGATGACGCCGAGATCCAGGTCAAGACCCGCCGCATCGATGTCCGCAAGCACTGGGGGCCGCTCGGGGCGAGCGGCCTCGGCACCCGGCAGCGGCAATTGCTGGCGCTGACGGAAACCCATCGCATCGCGGCGGATGCGGCCGTCGACGAGGTCATCGCACTGCTCAAGGCCGAGCAGTTCGACCTGGCGCGGCTCAAGGTCTCCAACGACGTGGAGAACGCCTTCGGTCCGCTCAAGAGCGACTTTTCCAACCTGTTCGCGCTGGCACTTGCCGACGGCGAGGCGCAAGCGGTGCTGCAGCACCAGGCAAACCGGCGCGGCCTGTATTTGTTGGTTCTGCTGGTGGTCGCCGCGCTGGGGCTGACGCTGTGGATGGACCTGCGCATCATGCGCTCGCTGACCGGCCGTCTGGCTGTCGCGGCGCGGGCGGCCGCGCGCATCGCGAAGGGATCGCTGGGCGAGCCGATCGAACCCGGGCACGACGACGAGATCGGTCGCCTGCTGCGCAGCCTCGATGGCATGGACCGCCAGCTGGCCGCGGTGATCGGCCTGGTGCGTGACCGGTCGCGCCTGCTCGACCATCATGCTGCCGACATTGCCGCTGGCAATGACGCGCTCGGTCGGCGCACCGAGCTGCAGGCGCAGCAACTGCGGCGCACCTCCGGCGCCATGGCCAGCATCGCGGCGACCCTCACCGAAAACGCGCGGCTGGGCAGGGACGCCGATCGCGCGGCGGGCGAGGCGCGCGAGCAGACCGCGCACGGTCGCCTTGCCGTCGACGAAGCCATTGGTTCGATGGAAGCCATCGACCGCACCAGCCGCCGCATGGGAGACATGCTGGATCTGATCGACCAGGTGGCCTTCCAGACCCGGCTGCTTTCCCTCAATGCAGCTATTGAGGCTGCCCGGGCCGGCGCACACGGCCGCGGGTTCGCTGCCGTGGCCGTCGAGGTGCGCCAGCTGGCCCAGCGCTGCGCGGAGGCGGCGCGGGACATCCGCGGGCTGGTCAAGGCGAGCGACGACGCCGTGCGCAGTGGGCTGGGCCGGGTCGCCCAGGCCGGCGAGGTGATCGAAAGCATCGGCAGCAGCGTCGATCGCCTGGCCGAGGCGATGGCGGCCATGCTGGTGGCCGGCCGCGGGCAGGCCGGCGAGATCACCGCGGTGAACCAGGCGGTGATCGACATGGATGCGATGACGCGGGAGAACGCCGCGCTCGGCGAACAGGCCGCCATGGCGAGCCGCGCGATGCGGGAGAGCGCCACGGCCCTGCTGGATGAAGTCGGCTTCTTCACCCTGGCGGAGGCGCCGGACCCGCCGCCGGTCGAAGACGAGCCCGTCACACCTGCGCGTCCCTTGGTCGCCCACCTTCTTCCGGCCCTCACCTGAGCAGACGGTCAAGCCCAAATGAGCATGGTCATCGGTCCAGACAATCGCGGTCCATCCCTGCTCGACCAGGCGGCCGGCGGCAGCGGGCTGCGGGCGGTGTTCCAGCCGGTGGTGCGGCTCGAGGACATGACCGTGGTCGCGCACGAAGGCCTGTGCCGGCCGGCGGAAGGCGCGCAGGACCTCAGCGTGCTCGACATGCTCGACCTGGCCCGCGCCAAGGGTCGGCTCGGCGAGTTCGAGCTGCTGGCCGCCCGCACCGTCTGCACCGCCTTCGCCAGACAGTCCGCGAGCGGCCGCCTGCTGGTCAATCTCAGCGCGCACGCCATCCTGGACGGCGGGCTGCAGCCGGACCTGCTGATCGCGGTCCTGTCGGGTGCCGGCATCGGCATCGACCGCATCACGGTCGAGATCACCGAGCGCGACATCGTGCAGAACCCCACCGAGCTCGCGCACGCCGTCGGCTATCTGCGCGCCCGCGGTACGCGCATCGCGCTGGATGATTTCGGCAACGGCCATTCCAACTTCGAAATGTGGAACGAGCTTCACCCCGAAATAGTGAAGATCGATCGCTACCTTGTGCACGGACTGGCGCGCAGCGCCGAAAAACTCGCGATCGTCCGCGCACTGTGCAGCGTCGCCGAGACTCTCGGCGCCGACCTGGTGGGCGAAGGCGTGGAGGATGCCGCGGACCTGCGGCTGCTGCGGGAGCTTGGCATTTCCTACGCCCAGGGCTTCCTGCTGGGACGGCCGCAGGTCGAGGCCCTCGCCGCGGTCAGCGACGAGGCCCGCGAGGCGATCCGCGGGCACGTGGTGCCGGTACCGCCGCGACCGCGCGGCCCGGTCACGCTGCGGCCGGTGCGGGCCGGGCATCTGGTAATTTCTGCCCCGGCCGTCACCCTGCAGCAGACCAACGACGACGTGGCGGTGCTGTTCGCGCGGCACAACGAACTGCACGCCATAGCGGTCACCGACGCGGAACGCCCAGTGGGCCTCATCAATCGCCGCGTGTTCACCGAGCGCCTTGCACAGCCGTTCGCGCGCGAGCTGTTCGGGCGGAAATCCTGCGACGCCTTCATGCACGTCGCGCCCCTGCTGTGCGAGGAGGGCCAGTCGCTGGAGAGCATGGCCGACGTGCTGCGCGGCGAGGACCAGCGCTACCTGACCGACGGTTTCATCATCACCCGCGGCGGGCGCTACCTCGGGCTCGGCACCGGCGAGTCGCTGGTGCGGCGCGTGACCGAGCAGCGCATCGAGGCGGCGCGCTACGCCAACCCGCTCACCTTCCTGCCGGGCAACATCCCGGTGACCGAGCATATGGAGCGGCTGCTGCGCGAACAGCGCATCTTCGTCGCCGCCTACGTCGACCTGAACGACTTCAAGCCATTCAACGACCAGTACGGCTACTTCCGCGGCGACGAGATGATCCGCCTGCTGGCGGCGACCCTCACCGCGCGGATCGATCCGGCGCGCGACTTCGTCGGCCACATCGGCGGCGACGATTTCATCCTGCTGTTCCAGAGCGCCGACTGGGAGCCGCGCTGCCGCACCATCATCGCCGAGTTCAACGAGCGCTCGCGGGCCCTGTTCGACGCCGAGGACCTCGCCCAGGGCGGCATCGAGGGCGAGGATCGCCGTGGCGCGAGGCAGTTCTTCGCGCTGGCCACCGCGTCGATCGGTGCGGTGCGCATCCAGGCCCCGTTTCCTCGACGCCCGGAAGTGATCGCCACGCTGGCGGCCCGCGCCAAGCGGCACGCCAAGCGCGAGCGGCTGGGCTTCCACGTGTTGCTGGCCCCCGCGAGCGAGGCGACGGAGCCTGCCCGCTGAGCCGCATCGGAGCGATGTGGTTGCGGTGCCATGTTCGCGGATGCGGTCCGGCCGGGCATGACTTCAGGCCTATGCACTAGTATCAAGTTCACACTATGGTTCACTCAATGCCATGCGGCAATGCGGGTGAGCTGAAGTGGACGACAGCGCCAGCCAGTTGAAGAAGTTCCAGAAGGAGCTGTCCAGCGGCACCGTGTCGCTGGTGCTGCTGGCGGTGCTGGGGCAGTCGCGCCAGCCGATGTACGGCTACCAGATCGCCAAGCGGCTCGAAGAAACGGGCGAGGGAGTGCTGGCCGGCAAGCAGAGCGCGCTGTATCCCGTGCTGCGCAACCTGGAGGCGGCCGGCCTGCTCGCCAGCGAGGTCGAGCCGTCCGTCAGCGGGCCGCCGCGCCGCTATTACCGCATCACCCGACCGGGGCGCGAGGTACTGCGCGAATGGGTCGCCGCATGGAACGCCACCCGCGATTCCGTCGACAACGTCTTGCAAGGAGGGGTGTCATGAACGCGCCACGCACCATCGTCGAATACCTTGAACAGTTGCGTGTCGCGCTGCGCGGCGCCGACCCGGCGCTGGTCCAGGACGCTTTGTACGACGCCGAGGAACACCTGCGCGCCGAACTGGCCGAGCAGCCCGATCGCAGCGAAGCGGCGATGCTGGAGCACGTCGTCGGCAGCTACGGCGCGCCGGATGAGGTGGCTGAGATCTACCGCGACCAGGAGATCAAGATCCAGCGCGCACTGCGTCCGCCGCCGTCGCCGAAGCGGCGCTCGCTGGCCGGGCGCTTCTTCGGCGTCGCCGCCGACCCGCGCACCTACGGCGCGCTGTTCTACATGCCGTTGGCGCTGGCCACCGGCATCTTCTACTTCACCTGGGCGGTGACCGGCCTGTCGCTGTCGCTGGGGCTGTCGGTGCTGATCATCGGCTTGCCGTTCATCGTGCTGTTCTTCGGCAGCGTGCGCGTGCTGTCGCTGGTGGAAGGGCGCATCGTGGAGGCGATGCTGGGCATGCGCATGCCGCGCCGGCCGGTGTATCCCACCCAGGGCATGAGCCTGATGCAGCGTATCGGCAGCATGTTCACCGACGTGCATACCTGGACCACTCTTTGCTACATGTGGCTGATGCTGCCGTTGGGCATCGTGTATTTCACGCTGGCGGTGACCCTGCTCAGCGTGTCGGTGGCGTTCATCGGCGCGCCGCTGGCGATGCTGTTCCGCGACGACAGCTGGTTGTCCTGGCCGCGCCAGGTCACCGTGGACTGGGGTTTCGGCGCACATGTGCCGGGTTGGGGCGACGCGATCGCGATGTGCGTGATCGGCATCGTGCTGCTGTTCGCCACCCTGCATCTGGCGCGCACGCTGGGCCGGGTGCACGGCCAGGTCGCCAAGCACATGCTGGTGCCACGCGCGGCGGATTGAGGACCACCCGGTTACCATGCGGCCTTTGCCGGACCGACCGCCGATGCCCAAGACCTACGACCGCGCCTATTTCGACAAGTGGTACCGCGACCGGCGGCATGCGGTGGGCTCGCCGGCGGAGCTGAAGCGCAAGATGGCGATGGTGGTGGCGCAGGCGGAGTACTACCTGGGCCGGCCGGTGCGCAACGTGCTCGACGTGGGTTGCGGCGAGGCGACCTGGCGCGCGCCGCTGCGCGCCCTGCGGCCGGGCATCGCGTATCGCGGGCTGGACGCCAGCCAGTACGTGGTGGCGCGTTACGGCCGCAGCCGCCACATCGGCCTGGCGCGCTTCGGCCAGCTGGAACAGCTGCGCTTCGACGCCCGTTTCGACCTGATCGTGTGCACCGACGTGCTGCATTACCTGAAGCCGGCGGAGATCCGCGCCGGGCTGCACGGCATCGGCGAGATGCTGGAGGGCGTGGCGTTCCTGGAGGTGTTCACCAGCCGCGACGATGTCGCCGGCGACCACCACGGTTTCGTGGCGCGCGCGCCGGCCTGGTACCTGCGCGAGTTCGGCAAGGTGGGGTTGCTGCCGTGTGGCTCGCACTGCTACCTGGGGCCACGGCTGGAGCGCCACATCGCGGCGCTGGAGCGGGCGCAGCTGCCGGCCTGACGCCCGGGTTACGGTGCGTGTAGGAGCGCACCCTGTCCACAAGGGACTTCCTTCGGTCGTGCGCGATGCTCTGATGTTGATCGGAGCCAAGAGCATCGCGCACAGGGTGCGCTCCTACAAAAACCAGGCTGCGTGGGCGTTTTTCCCATTATTCGACGGTCTTGTGCTTGTAGCGGCACAGGTCGCGGATCGGGCAGTGCGGGCAGTCCGGCTTGCGCGCCTTGCATACGTAGCGGCCGTGCAGGATCAGCCAGTGGTGGGCGTCGTGTTTGAACTCTGGCGGCACCACCTTCGCCAGCTTGTCCTCGACCGCGCGCACGTCCTTGCCGGGGGCGAGGCCGGTGCGGTTGGCGACGCGGAAGATGTGCGTGTCCACCGCGATGGTCGGCTCGCCGAAGGCGGTGTTGAGTATCACGTTGGCGGTCTTGCGACCCACCCCGGGCAGCGCTTCCAGCGCCTCGCGCGTGCGCGGCACCTCGCCGCCGTGCTGCTCGATCAGCAGCCGGCACAGCGCGATCACGTTCTTCGCCTTGGCGTTGAACAGGCCGATCGTGCTGATGTACTTCTTCAGCCCCTCCTCGCCCAGCGCGAGGATCGCCTGCGGCGTGTTGGCTGCCGGATAGAGTTTCTTCGTGGCCTTGTTCACGCCCACGTCGGTGGCCTGCGCAGACAGCACCACGGCTACCAGCAACTCGAACGGGGTGGAGTAGGCGAGTTCGGTGGTCGGATGCGGGTTCAGCTCGCGCAGGCGGGTGAACAGCTCGACCACGTCGGCGCGTTTCATGGGCATGGCGAAACGTCCGTCATGCCAGCGCAAGCTGGCATCCAGTGTCTTGCCGCTGCCCCGGCCTGACAGTCACTGGGTTCCAGCTTGCGCTGGAACGACGATGAGCGGCTTCGCGTTTTCATGACGATTTGTCCTGCTTCGCACGGGCGCGCGCCAGCGCGGCCAGCACCGGGTTGCTGGATGCGGCGGTGTCCACCGCTGTCTTGCGCATGGCCAGTTCCGCCTCGCGCTCGGTCGCTTCGCGTGCCAGTCGCGCCTCGCGGCGCTGGAAATGTCCGCGCGCCGCGTCGGCGTGCGTCTGATCGATCTGTTCCATCGGCATCGGTTCGAGCACGATGCAGTCGACCGGGCAGGCCGGCACGCACAGTTCGCAGCCGGTGCAGTCGTCGGCGAGCACGGTGTGCATCAGCTTCGACGCACCCACGATGGCATCGACCGGGCAGGCCTGGATGCACTTGGTGCAGCCGATGCAGTCGGCTTCGACGATGCGCGCCAGCATGCGCGGCTTCTCCACGCCGCAGGCGGGGTCCAGCGGCAGCATGGGTCGCTCCAGCAGCGCCGCCAGCTTCGCGATGCCGGCCGTACCGCCGGGCGGGCAGCGGTTGATCGCCGCCTCGCCACGCGCGATCGCCTCCGCATACGGCCGGCAGCCGTGATAGCCGCACTGCTCGCATTGCGTCTGCGGCAGCAGGGCGTCGATGCGGTCGGCGAGAGATCGCAACTCAGCCATGGTGTCTGCGTGTCCCGGCTTCGGCCGTCTGTCTGCTCAATTCGGCATAAGTGTCGGGAGGAACAGCTTTCCAGTGGTAGCCACAGGACTTGCAGCGCTCCCGCCACTTGAGGGCGGGCCATATCGGCAGGCCGAGGAAGCACCCGAAGAAAAAAGCCCAGCCGCGATAATTGGGGTTTTCCTCGATATCGCTGCCGTCGCAGCATGGGCATCGGTCGTCGCAGGTGAGGCAGTAGTCGCCTTGCCGCCAGTGGTCGAGAACGTCGCGGGCCTGCGCGAGGCATGCATCGGGCACCATGACCAATGGACCACCGAATGCGATCACCTGGTACCACTTGAGCCGCGACAAGCCGTTTTCGAAAACGAAAGCGGTGCAACCTTCCTCACGCAGCAGGCCGGCGACAATTTCTGCCTCGGCATGGTCGTAGGATCGGTGGACGCACCGCATGTGTTCTCCCGTCAGCGCACGCTGGCGCCAGGCCGCGCGCCCGGATCGGCATCGAGCAGGAACAGGTCGCTGCCGCCGTCACCAGCGGACAGGATCATGCCCTCGGAGAGGCCGAAGCGCATCTTGCGCGGGGCGAGGTTGGCGATGAACACCACGTTGCGGCCGACCAGCTTTTCCGGCTCGGCGTAGGCAGCGCGGATGCCGGAGAAGATCTGCCGGGTGCCCAGTGCGCCGGCATCGAGTTCGAAGCGCAGCAGCTTGTCCGAGCCGTCCACGAACCCGCAGGCGATGACCTTGCCGATGCGCAGGTCCAGCTTGGCGAAGTCGTCGATGCCGATGGTGTCGGGAGTCGGGACTCGGGATGACCCGACATTCGTCGCTTGAGAGCCGGGATTCGGCGCAGCGGGTGCGGTCGGCGTGGCGGTGTCGTTCATGGCTTTTTTCTTTTTCGGGGCGGCGGGAGCGGCGGCCGGTGCGCCCAGCGAATCCTTCGATGCTTCGATCATCGCCTCGATGCGCTTGGGGTCGATGCGGCCGAGCAGCGGCTCGAAGGTGTTGATGGCGTGGTTGCGCAGGCCGGCGCGGGCGTCGTCGAAGTCGGCGATCGGCGCGGCCAGGAACCGTTCGGCGGCGGCCGCGGTGATCGGCAGGATCGGCTTGAGCATGCCGGTCAGCAGGCGGAACGCGGTCAGCGCGAACGAGCACACCTGGTGCAGCTCGTCGCGGCGGCTCTCGTCCTTGGCCATCGCCCATGGCGCCTTGGCGGCGATGTGACCGTTGACCAGGTCGGCCATCAGCACGAAGCGGCGGGTGACCTCGGCGAACTCGCCGCTGTCGTACAGCGCGGCGATGCCGTCGTAGTGTTCCAGCAGGGTGTTCCACAGCGCGGTTTCCTCCGCGCTGAACTGCGGTGCCAGGCGGCCGCCGAAATACTTGTGCACGAAGCCGGCGGTGCGGCTGGCGATGTTCACCCACTTGCCGACCAGGTGCGAGTTGACGCGCTCCTCGAACGCCTTGAGGTCGAGGTCCACGTCGACCGGCGCGTCGCTGAGCATGCTGGCGAAGTAGTAGCGCAGGAACCCCGGGTGCAGGCCTGCGTCCAGGTAGGTGCGCGCCTGGATGAAGGTGCCGCGCGACTTGGACATCTTCGCGCCGTTCACCGTGAGGTAGCCGTTGACATGCAGCGCGGTGGGCACGCGCATCTGCGCGCCATGCAGCATCGCCGGCCAGAACAGGCCGTGGAAGTTGATGATGTCCTTGCCGATGAAGTGGTGCATCTCGGCGGTGCTGCCGGGGGCGAGGAAGTCGTCGAACTTGAGGCGGGCGGTGCGGTCGCACAGCGCCTTGAAGCTGGCCAGATAGCCGACCGGCGCGTCCAGCCACACGTAGAAGAACTTGCCCGGCGCGTCGGGGATCGGGAAGCCGAAATAGGGAGCGTCGCGCGAGATGTCCCAGTCCCGCAGGCCGCCGTCCAGCCATTCGCGCAGCTTCGCCGCGACGCCGCTGTTCGCCACCGGCTTGCCGTGGGTGAGCCTGCCGGCGAACCAGTCGCGCAGCAGCCCCTCGAACTTGCCCAGTTCGAAGAAGTAGTGCTCCGAGTCCTTCAGCACCGGCGCAGCGCCAGATACCACCGAGTACGGATTGATCAGGTCGGTGGGCGCGTAGGTGGCGCCGCAGTGCTCGCAGTTGTCGCCGTACTGGTCGGGCGTGCCGCAGTTGGGGCACACGCCCTTGATGTAGCGGTCCGGCAGGAACATCTGCTTGTCGGGGTCGAACAGCTGCTGGATGTTGCGCTTGGCGATGTAGCCGCCGTCACGCAACCGCGTGTAGATCAGCGTCGACAGCTCGCGGTTCTCGTCCGAATGGGTGCTGTGGTACTGGTCGAAGGCCACGCCGAACGCGGCGAAGTCGGCCTCGTGGCCCTCGCGGATGCCGGCGATGAAGGCCTCCGGCGTCATGCCGGCCTTCTCTGCGGCCAGCATGATCGGCGTGCCGTGCGCATCGTCGGCGCACACGTAGACCACCTTGTTGCCGCTCATCCGCTGCGCGCGTACCCAGATGTCGGCCTGGATGTAGCCCAGCAGGTGGCCCATGTGCAGCGGGCCGTTGGCGTAGGGAAGGGCGTTGGTGACGAGCAGGCGGCGACTCATGGCGGCGTTCGGTCGAAATGACTGCGGATTATGCCACGCCGCCGCCGCGGCATGGCCGGCACGCTTGGCAGGGCAAGGTTTCGGCGATCCGGGCCGACCGCCCGGACGGGCGGAACGGACGTGCGTTGATTGAACATTTATACGTGTTTGTGTACGTTTGTACGTATTGAATCGCAGGACCACGAGCGTGCAGTACAGCGACAGTTCCCCGGCAGCGGGTGCGCGCAGCGGATTGGCCCCGGCCATCCTTGCGACCCGCCTGATCTTCCTGATCTCCGGCATCGGCATGGCCGCATGGGCACCGATGGTGCCGTACGCGAAGGCGCGGCTGGGCCTGGACGAGGCCCAGCTCGGCTTGTTGTTACTGGCTTTCGGCGGCGGCTCGATGGCCTCGATGCCGCTGGTCGGCTGGCTCACCCACCGCTTCGGCAGCCGCCGCGTGATCGGCGTCGGCGGCTTGCTGCTGTGCCTGGCGCTGCCGCTGCTGGCGACGGCGCCCGGCGTGGCCAGCCTGGCGTTTGGACTGGCGTACTTCGGTGCCGCGCTGGGCGCGGTGGACGTGGCGATGAACGCGCATGCGGTGGAAGTGGAGCGCCGCGACGGCCGCCCGCTGATGTCGGGTTTCCACGGCTTGTTCAGCATCGGCGGCCTGGGCGGGGCGGCCGGCATGAGCCTGCTGCTCGCGCTGGGCCTGCCGCTGGCCACAGCTGCGGTCGCCATCTCCGTGCTGCTGGCCATCGTGGTGGCGAGCCAATGGCCCCGGCTGCTCGACGGGACCGGTGAAACCGCCAAACACGCGGCAGCGCTCGGCATGCCGCGCGGTGTCGTGTTGCTGCTGGGCCTGCTGTGCTTCGTCAGCTTCCTCGCCGAGGGCGCGATGCTGGACTGGAGCGCGGTGTTTCTGCGCGAGTTCCGCGGTTTCCCGGCGGCGTCGGCGGGCATCGGCTATGCCGCCTTCTCGGTGGCGATGGCGCTGGGCCGGCTCAGCGGCGATCGTGTCGTTGCGCGCCACGGCCCGGTGTGGACGGTGCGCATCGGCGCCTGCATCGCGGCGGCGGGTTTCCTGCTGGCGTCGACGCTGGCGTGGCCGGGTGCGGCGCTGCTCGGCTTCGTGCTGGTGGGACTGGGCGCGGCCAACATCGTGCCGGTGATGTTCGGTGCGGCCGGACGCTTGCCCGGCACCTCGCCGGGCGTGGCCATCGCCACGGTGACCACGCTGGGTTATGCCGGCCTGCTCAGCGGCCCGGCGTTGATCGGTTTCCTCGCCCAGGCCAGCTCGCTGGCGGTGGCGCTGGCGGCGGTGGCCGGCCTGCTGCTGCTGACCGCCGCTTCGGCAAGGCTGGTGCGGCCATGAGTGCGCTGCGCTTCGACACCGTGGTGTTCGACTTCGGCGGCGTGTTGCTGGACTGGAACCCGCGCCATCTGTATCGCCGGTTGTTCGATGACGAGGCGGCGATGGAACGCTTCCTGGCCGAGGTGTGCACAGCGCACTGGAACGAGCAGCAGGATGCGGGGCGCCCCTGGCACGAGGCGATCGCCTCGCTGGGCGCGCAACATCCGCAACATGCCGCGCTGATCGCCGCCTACCGCGAGCGCTGGGACGAGATGCTGAGCGGGCCGATCGAAGGCAGCGTGGCGATCCTCGGCGAGTTGCACGCACGCGGCGTACCGCTGTACGCGCTGACCAACTGGTCACAGGAAACCTTTCCGCTGGCGCGGCAACGCTACGGCTTCATGGACGCGTTCCGCGGCATCGTGGTGTCGGGCGAGGAGCGCTTGATCAAGCCCGACCCGGCGATTTTCCACGTGCTGTTGTCGCGCCATGGGCTGGATGCCGCGCGCACGGTGTACATCGACGACGCGCCGCGCAATGTCGAGGCTGCGGCGCGGCTGGGCATGCACGCGCTGCACTTCCGCGATCCAGCCACCTTGCGCGCGGAGCTGTGCCGTGCGGGCCTGCTGGAGGCGGCGCATGGCTAAGCCGACGCGGCCCGGCGAATTGCTGCCGCAGGAGCGCCAGCGCGAGATCCTGCAGCGCCTGCGCAGCCGCGGACGGGTGGTGGCGGCAGAACTGGCGGCGGAGTTGGCGGCGTCGGAGGATTCGATCCGCCGCGACCTGCGCGAGCTGGCCGCGCAGGGCTTGTGCAAGCGCGTCTACGGCGGCGCGCTGCCGCTCTCGGCCGCCGTCGCACCGTTGAAACAGCGGCGCGGCGAGCAGGTCGGCCGCAAGCTGGCGCTGGCGCGCAAGGCGGTGAGCCTGGTGCGCCCGGGACAGGTGCTGCTGATCGACGCCGGCTCCACCAACGCCGCGATCGCCGCGACCCTGCCCGAGCGGTTGGGCCTCACCGTGGTCACCAATGCGCCGGACATCGCGCTGGCGCTGATCGAGCGCGAAGGTTTCGAGATCCTGCTGCTGGGCGGTCGCATCGACCCGCGGATCGGCGGTGCGGTGGGTGCGCAGACCCTGCAGGAGCTGCAGCGCGTGCGCGCCGACCTGTGTTTCCCCGGCGCCTGCGCCATCGACGCGGGCACTGGCCTGTGGGGCTTCGACAGCGAGGAGTCGCTGCTGAAGCGGGCGATGGTCGAGGCCAGCGGCGAGACCGTGGTGGTGGCCACCAGCGACAAACTGGGTACGCTGGCCACGCACCGCATCGCACGCATCGAGGAGGTGCAGCATCTGGTGCTCGAGCATGCCGTAGGGCGCCAGGCACGCGCCGCGTTCAGCGCCCGCGGCGTCAGCGTGCACCGGGCCGAACCGACGGCCGACTGAGCGGCCGCACGTGAAAACGCCCCGCACCGACGGGCGGTGCGGGGCGTCGGGTCAGGCGTGGAGGTGGGGTCAGTCCTGGCGTTCCCAGATCTGCGAGCGGCCGAGCAGGGCGAAGCCGATGTAGCCATGCACGTCGAGCTTGCTGCCGCCGTCCACCAGCTTGAGCTTCACCTTGTAGACCTTGCCGTTCTTCGGATCGAGGATCTTGCCGCCACTCCATTCGTCGCCATCCTGGCTGACGCCCCACATGAAGGTCATGCCGACGATCGGCTGGTTCTTGCGCTCGCCGTCGCACTTGGCGCAGACCGGATGCTCGCCGTCGCGCGCCACGTCCTCGGGCGTGCGGTTCAACAACTGCATGATCTTCGCCTGGTACTCGCCGTTGTGCTCGGTGATCTCGACGATCGACTTCGGCTGGTGGGTGCTGTCGTCGATGGTCTTCCAGGTGCCGACCGGGGTGTCGTTGGCGGCCAGCGCTGCGCCGGCAGCCAGCAGCAGGCCGGCGGCGAAGGTGAGACGAACTGCTTGCTTCATGGGTGCTCCTCCGTACGAAAGCGTATGGGGTGAGGCTGGCGGGCTGGCGCGGCGGCGTCAAGCTGCATTGCGCCAAGCCCGTCGCTGACCTGGATCAGCGGGGCCGCAGCGGCGGGCTGGCATAATGTCAGTCCCGCAAACGCCCCGATACCGAACCATGACCCAGGCCAACGAAGCCCTGGTCCGCCAGATCCTTGGCGGCCTCATCGACACCCATACCGGCGCGCCGCTGGCCGAGGCGCTGCGTGCGGTCGGTGTGGACGGGACGAAGGTGTCAGTGGACCTGCAACTGGGCTACCCGGCCGCCGGCGCCGTCGACGCCCTCGCCGCGCGCGTGCGCCAGGCGCTGGAAGCCGATCCGACGATCGACGCGGCCGTCGTGTCGATCACCAGCCGCATCCACGTGCACAAGGTGCAGGGCACGCTGGGGCCGCTGCCGAACGTGAAGAACATCATCGTGGTGGCCTCAGGCAAGGGCGGCGTGGGCAAGTCCACGGTGTCGGCGAACCTGGCGCTGGCGCTGCAGGCCGAAGGCGCGAAGGTCGGTGTGATGGATGCGGACATCTACGGCCCCAGCCAGCCGACCATGCTCGGCGTGCACGGCAAGCCGGCTTCGCCGGACGGCAAGAGCATCATCCCGATGCAGGCGCACGGCATGCCGGTGATGTCGATCGGCTTCCTGGTGGAAGAAGACACGCCGATGATCTGGCGCGGCCCGATGGTCACCCAGGCGATGATGCAGCTGCTCACCGACACGCGCTGGGAGCAGCTCGACTACCTGATCGTCGACCTGCCGCCGGGCACCGGCGACATCCAGCTCACGCTGTCGCAGAAGGTGCCGGTGGCCGGCGCGGTGATCGTTACCACGCCGCAGGACATCGCCCTGCTGGATGCGCGCAAGGCGCTCAAGATGTTCGAGAAGGTCGAGGTGCCGGTGCTCGGCGTGGTGGAGAACATGGCCACCCACGTCTGCTCCAACTGCGGCCACGAGGAGAACATCTTCGGCGAGGGCGGCGGCGAGCGCATGGCCACGCAGTACGGCGCGGCCTATCTCGGCTCGCTGCCGCTGGACATCCGCATCCGCGAGCAGACCGACGGCGGCAACCCCACGGTGGCGGCGATCCCCGACTCCGACCTCGCCATGCGTTATCGCGAGATCGCCCGCAACGTGGCCGGCCGGCTGTCGCGGCAGCCGCGCAACAAGTCGCTGGGGCTGGGCAAGATCGTGGTGCAGGGCGTGCCGGCGGCGTGACGGTGACGGCACGGCGCGTGCTGTGCCTGTGCAGCAGCCTGCGCCGCGTGTCGTCCAACCGCGCGGCGCTGGACATCCTGACCGACCTTCCATCCCGCCCGTAGGAGCCCGCTGGCGGGCGATAGCTTTCGCGAATCCCGAATCCCAAATTCCGTCTTTCAAAGCTATCGCCTGCCAGCGGGCTCCTACGGAGCGATGGCGAACCGGTCGGCTGGCGTGGGGGCGTCCCGACCATGTATTTTTACCGCTTTGCGCCCGGTTGACTCGGGCTGCCCGCAATCGACCGGAGACCGCGTGAGCATCAAATCCGACAAGTGGATCCGCCGCATGGCCCAGGGCCACGGCATGATCGAGCCGTTCGAGCCGGGGCAGATGAAGCAGGGCGCCGACGGCGGCCGCGCCGTGTCCTGGGGCACCTCCAGCTACGGCTACGACGTGCGCTGCGCGCGCGAGTTCAAGATCTTCACCAACATCAACTCCACCATCGTCGACCCCAAGTCGTTCGACCCGACCAGCTTCGTCGACGTCGAGGCGGACGTGTGCATCATCCCGCCCAACTCGTTTGCATTGGCGCGCACGGTGGAGTACTTCCGCATCCCGCGCAACGTGCTGGTGGTGTGCCTGGGCAAGAGCACCTACGCGCGCTGCGGCATCATCGTCAACGTGACGCCGCTGGAGCCGGAGTGGGAAGGCCATGTGACGCTGGAGTTCTCCAACACCACGCCGCTGCCCGCGAAAATCTACGCCAACGAGGGCGTGGCGCAGATGCTGTTCCTCGAATCCGATGAGGAATGCGAGACCAGCTACAAGGACCGTGGCGGCAAGTACCAGGGCCAGCAGGGCGTGACCCTGCCGCGCACCTGATCGTTCCCCTGAACGGGCGGCGCCGGACGCTGCCCACGATCATGGCCGGGCGCTACACTCGCCTGGCGCACCGACCCGTTTTCCAGGAGACACCGATGATCCGTTTTTCGTCCCTGCTTATCCGTGCAGCCGCGGCAGCCATGCTTGGCAGCCTGCTGGTGCTGGCTGGCTGCCATCGCGGCAGTACCAAGGATGAGATCAGCGCCGCCCAGGCGCAAAGCCAGTTCGACACCACCGTCAAGGCCTATAAGAGCGGCCAGTTCCTGCTCGACGACGCGGTACTGTCGGCGCTGGATCTGGGCAGCCATTTCGCCTACCTGAAGGAGCAGGGCAAGCTGCCGAAGACCGTGCTGCTGGAGCGCAGCGACGATTCCAAGGTGCGCAAGCAGCATCTCGAATACATGGCGCGCATGCAGCTCGACTATGGCTTCGCCGTGTACTACGACGACGACGGCACGTTGAAGAAGATCAACCCGGTGGATACCAAGGCGCGCCGGCTGGAGGATTACCGCGCGCCGGTGCAGATGAACGACGAGATGAAGGGCAAGTCCGCTGCCGGCGGCAGCTACGATCCTTCGCAGCAGCACTGACGCCCGGCGGTTTCCCGGCGAAAAGCCCGCGGCCAGCGCCGCGGGCTTTTCATTGGCCATCACTGTGGCTCAGGCGGCCAATGCCCGCCTCAGCGCCGCGATCGACGTGGCGGCGTCTTTCTCGTCACGGGCCACGCGGGCGCCATGCCCCCAGACCGGCCCCGGCCACGCCGCATCGCCTTCGACCCGCGCGATCACGTGCACGTGCAACTGCCGCACGATGTTGCCGAGCGCGCCGAGGTTGAGCTTGTCGCAGGGTGTCACCGCGCGCAGCGCGGCGGCGGCGCGGTTCACTTCCTGCCACAGCACGGCCTGTTCGTCGCCGTGCAGGTCGGCAATCTCCACCAGCCCGGCGCGGCGCGGCACCAGCACCAGCCACGGCCAGCGCGCGTCGTCCATCAGCCGCACGTCGCACAGCGGCAGCGAGGCGACCGTGTGGGTATCTGCCGCCAGCCGCGGATCGAGTACAAAGCCGGTCTCGCTCATGCGCTGGCCAGCTGCCGGTCGAAGAACGCCAGCGTGCGCTCCAGCGCCAGCTTCGCGCTGGGCTCGTGGTAGGGCGTGCTGCCGTCGCGGTTGAAGGCGTGGTCGGCCGGGTAGGTGAAGAGTTCCATCTGCGGCAGCGCCTCGCGGTGCTTTGCCACCATCTCCGGCGTGATGCTGCGGTCCTTCTCGCCGAAGTGGAACATCACCGGCGCCTGCGGCGTCTCGTGCAGGAACGGCAGGTTGCGCGCGCCGTAGTAACTCACCGAGGGCAGGCCCAGGCGCAATGCGGCGAGCAGGGCCACGGTGCCGCCCCAGCAATAGCCGACGGTGCCGATCTTGCCGGCCGAGGCGATCGACTCGGCCGCGCTGGCGACGTCCTCCAGCGCCCGCTCCAGCCCCAGCTCCGCAACCAGTTGCTTGCCCTTGTTGGCGCCGACCTGGTCATAGCCCAGTTCCACGCCGCTCTCCAGATGGTCGAAGAACGCCGGCGCGATCGCCGTGTAGCCGTGCTCGGCGAAGCCGTCGGCCACACGGCGGATGTGTGCGGTGACGCCGAAGATTTCCTGGATCACCACGATGCCACCCTTCGGCTTGCCGTGCGGCTGGGCGAGGTAGCCGCCGATGCACTGGGTGCGGGTGGTGGGGATGTTGATGTGCTGGCCCATGGCTGGCTCCTTGGCGGGGATCGCGTGAAGTCTAGCCGCGCCGGTGGCCGCGCCGCACTGCCGTATAATTTGCGGTTACTCCGCATGTTCCCGGTGGCCCCGCATGTCCCAGACCGCCCACAAGATCGGCTTCGTCAGTCTCGGCTGCCCCAAGGCGCTGGTCGACTCCGAGCGCATCCTCACCCAGCTCAAGGTCGAGGGCTACCAGATCGTGCCCAGCTACGGCGAGGCCGACGCGGTGGTGGTGAACACTTGCGGCTTCATCGACGCCGCGGTGCAGGAGTCATTGGACTCGATCGGCACCGCGCTCAACGAGAACGGCAAGGTGATCGTCACCGGCTGCCTGGGCAAGCGCGAGGCGTTGATCCGCGAGGCCTATCCTGACGTGCTGTCGATCAGCGGCCCGCAGGACTACGCCAGCGTGATGAGCGCGGTGCACCAGGCGTTGCCGCCGCAGCGCAACAAGTTCATCGACATCGTGCCGGACACCGGCGTGAAGCTCACCCCGAAGCACTACGCCTACTTGAAGATTTCCGAAGGCTGCAATCACCGCTGCAGCTTCTGCATCATCCCGTCGATGCGCGGCAACCTGGTCTCGCGCCCGGTGGACGAAGTGCTGGTGGAGGCCGAGAAGCTGGTCAAGGGCGGCGTGAAGGAACTGCTGGTGATCTCGCAGGACACCAGCGCCTACGGCGTGGACCTGAAGTACGCCGAGCGCCCGTGGCGCGGCAAGGCGTACCGCACGCGCATGACCGAGCTGTGCGAAGGCCTGGCCGAGCTGGGCGCGTGGACGCGCCTGCACTACGTCTATCCGTACCCGCACGTGGACGAGCTGATGCCGCTGATGGCGGAAGGGAAACTGCTGCCGTACCTCGACATCCCGTTCCAGCACGCCAGCCCGCGCATCCTGAAACTGATGAAGCGCCCCGGCAACATCGACAAGACGCTGGAGCGCATCCGCCACTGGCGCGCCCAGGTGCCTGAGCTCACCATCCGCAGCACCTTCATCGTGGGCTTCCCCGGCGAGACCGACGCCGAGTTTGAGGAGCTGCTGGATTTCCTGCGTGAGGCCGAGCTGGACCGCGTGGGCGCGTTCGCCTATTCGCCGGTGGACGGCGCCAAGGCCAACGAGCTGCCCGGCGCGGTGTCCGAGGAATTGAAGGAAGACCGCCTGGAACAGTTCATGGCCGTACAGGCGGAAATCTCCGCCGCCAAGCTGCAGCGCAAGATTGGCCGCACGCTCAAGGTGCTGGTGGACGAGGCGAACGCCGACGGCGCCGTGGCCCGCTCCGCCGCCGATGCACCCGAGATCGACGGCAGCGTGCTGATCGCCGACGGCCAGCACCTCAAGCCCGGCCAGTTCGTCGACGTGGTGGTCGAGGCGGCCAGTGAGCACGACCTCACCGCGCGCCTGGCGCGTCCGACGCTCAAGGTGATCTGAAGGACGGCCAGGGACCACCGTTCCGGCATCGATGAGTAGCGGCATCGGAGCTGCTTTTCTGCTCGCCATTCCCGCGCAAGCGGGAATCCGGTTTACCGTTTGGCAAGATCAGGATGGATTCCCGCTTGCGCGGGAATGACGTCGTCGAGGGGTTTCGAGGTGTCCGACAGGCGCATGAAGAAAACCCGTTACCTGGCGCCATGCCGCGACGCGGTCGATCCGCAGGTGTTCGGACGGATGCCACTGACGGCGTGGGGCGAACATGCCGGGCTGATCGAGGGCCGCGACTGGCCGACGATCGACACGCTCAACGCCTGCCGCCCGGCCGGCATGCGCGAACACTTTGTGGCGCAAACCCGCGAGCTGCTCGCCGACGGCCTGCACTACGAACAGCGCATCGCCGGACGCGATGAAATAGCCACCCGCGAAAACAACTGGCACGACCTGTTCAACGCGCTGGTCTGGCTGCGTTACCCGAGCCTCAAGCGCGCGCTCAACGCGCGGCAGGTGGCCGGGATCGCAAGCATGGGGCCGAAGCGGCGCTCGCGCGCGCAGTATGCGTTGACCCATTTCGACGAAGCCGGCGTGATCGTCGCCGTGCGCGATCCCGCGCTGCTGGCGTTGTGGGATGCGCATGACTGGCATGGCCTGTTCTGGCGCCGACGGCAGGCATGGCTGGACGGTTCGATCCGGCTGGAACTGTTCGGTCACGCGCTGCTGGAGCTGGCCTTGAGTCCGGGCCGGCTGCTGGTGGGCAAGGCGCTGGCGTTTCGCTCGGGCGGCGACGCCGACCTGTCCATGCGTTGCGCCGCGGCGGTCGGTGCGGAACGCCTGCTGCTCGATCCACTGGAGCTGCGGCCGCTGCCGCTGTCTGGCATTCCGGGCTGGCATCCGGACAATGCATGCGAGAGGTTCTGCCGTGAAGCGCCGTGCTTTCGGCCACTGCGGATAGGTCGGAGCTACCCTATGCCTCTGGCGCCAGCGACATAGGGAGCAGGCGTGAGCGCAGCAAGGTCTCAACAGATATGCCGGGTGCTTGTCGTAGTTGGATCCGTCCAGTCAGTATAGTGGACGTGCTGTACCGAATCACTGAGGGTGATTTCCTTGGAGGCCTGAAATGCTGGTTACCCGACTGAAGCTCACCAATTGGCGCAATTTCAGGGAGCTTGATCTTGACCTCGGCACGCGAGCTTTCGTCATCGGTGCCAATGCCTCGGGAAAGTCCAATTTGTTGGATGTATTTCGCTTCTTGCGTGCTGTTGCCAAACCTGAAGGTGGCGGATTACAGAAGGCGCTCAAGGAGCGTGGTGGTATGAGCAAGCTTCGCAGCTTGCACGCTCGCCGTGACCCAGAGGTTGGGGTCCTGGTGGAACTTGTTGAATCATTGGATCCGGATGCCGTGCATTGGGCGTATGAGCTTGCGTTTAAATCCGAAGGTAAGGGTGCTCAAAGGGTCCTGATTACGCGAGAGAGAGTGCTTCGAAATGGTAATGCATTGTTTGAACGCCCAGAGAAGGAAGACACGCAAGATGCTGCTCGATTGACACAAACTTATTTGGAGCAGGTCAATAACAATGCCAAGTTTCGCAATCTGGCTGAGTTCTTCTCGGAGACGATCTATCTGCATTTGGTGCCGCAACTGCTGAAGTTTGGCGAAGAGATCAGTGGTCGTATTGTCGAGCATGACCCGTTCGGGCAAGGACTGTTGCAGCGGATGGCTGCAACGCCGCAGAAAACGCGCGATGCACGACTCCGGCGTATCGGCGAGGCGTTGAAAGTAGCCGTGCCGCAATTCTCTGAGCTCAAGTTCGAAAAGGATTCTGTTACCGGCATGCCACACATGGAGGCGCGTTTTCAGCATTGGCGGATCAATGGCGCATGGCAACGTGAAGAACAGTTTTCTGACGGTACGTTGCGACTAATCGGATTGCTTTGGTCATTGCAGGAAGGCGATGGGTTGTTGTTGTTGGAGGAGCCGGAGCTATCGCTGAATGATGCCATCGTCGGACATATACCATTGATGATTGACCGCGTTCTGCGGCTTAGGAAAAAGGCAGTGCGCCAAGTCATCATCACGACGCACAGTGACAACTTGATTGCGGCCGTCAATGATCCGGGGGCGGTTGTGTTATTGGAGCCGGGTGAGAACGGTACGGCGGCTCGAAAGGCTAATAAACAGGAAATGCTTGCAATGGAGCATGGCCTGACTCCTGCCGAAGTGATGTTGCCGAAGACCAGGCCAGTAAACATCTCGCAGATGGGACTGTTCTGATGACGGAGATGTTTGTGATCGGCGAGGATACCCTGTGCTGCGCTCTGGGCACGAAGTTGGTGACTGATGTACTCCGCTGGAGGTTGGCACAACCGGCTGTGGACACTATGGGTGTCACGCAGCTAAAGAAGAGCATTGCTCGCTACATTGGCCTGACGCATTTACATCCCGTGTTGTGCGTGGCCGATACCGATGGCGGTTGCGCTATGCGGCTGCGGAGGGACTGGTTGCCAAACTTTGTACCGAGCACGTTTTTTTTGCGTCTTGCCGTGACAGAGAGCGAAAGCTGGCTATTGGCGGATGCAGATGGCTTTGCGCGGTTTCTGGACGTTGCTTCAAACCGTATGCCAAATCGCCCCGATGATTTGGCGGATCCCAAGCGAACCGTCTTAACGCTCGCGCGCCGCTCGCGTCGGCGGGAGATTCGCCAAGAGGTTGTATCCAGCCGTGATCCTTCCAAACCTGGAAGTGGCTATAACTTACACTTGAGCAACTTCGTCATGAACCATTGGAGCCCTGATGTGGCGGCGAGGGCGTCACATAGCTTGGCCAAGGCAATTCATCGATTACGGGAGATCGAAACTAGGTCGCCTGGTCCCTGATCATTAGATCGTTGCCGAGCTGCGCTGGCACGAGAGTGCATTAACTGCATTAACCGAGCCAACTACTCCAGCTCGTAGTCGACCGCCAGCACGGCAAACGTGGTCAATCCGCCCGGCAGCTCGGCGCTGAACTCGTCGTCGATGTGCTTCTTCAGCACTGCCCGCGCCAGCGGCGAGTCGACGCTGATCCAGCCGCGTTTCGCATCGGTCTCGTCCGGGCCCACGATGCGGTAGCGGTGAACCTCGCCGGTGGCGACGTTCTCCAGTTCGATGCAGGCGCCGAAGAACACTGCCTGGCGGTCGCCCGGTACGCCTTCGGCCACCTTGAGCGACGGGATGCGCTTGCTGAGGTAGCGCACGCGGCGGTCGATCTCGCCGAGCTGCTTCTTGCGGTAGGTGTACTCGGCGTTTTCCGAGCGGTCGCCCTCGGCGGCGGCCGCGGCCAGCGCCTTCACCACCTCCGGGCGCAGCACGTGCCACAGCTGGTCGAGCTCGGCCTTCAGCCGCTCGAAACCCTCGCGGGTGACGATCGCGGTGGAGCCGGGCGAGGGCGGACGCCAGCGGCTCATGCCGGGGCCAGCTGGCGCCGTTGCGCGTCGATCTCGCTGCGCAATGGGTGGTCCGGCCACGCGGTGGCGAGCCGGTCCAGCAGCGCCACGGCCTCGGCGTGCTGGTCGGCGTGGGCCGCGAGCTGCCGCGCGGCCAGCAGGCCGTAGTACGGCGCGTGTGCGTCGCGCGGCCAGTGCGCGAGGTAGCCGCGGCACAGCTGGATGGCGAGCCGGCCCATGCCCAGCCGTGCGGCCAGGTCGGCCAGCTCGCCGCAGGTGCGCGGGTCGTCCGGCACGAACGCGGCGTCGATGCCGCAGCACTCCTGCAGCACGCCGAGCGCGCGGCGTGATTCCTTCTGGGCGATCAGCGCAGCGATCCAGATCTGGCCATGCATCAGCAGATCGTCGCGCAGGCCCTGCCGTTGCAGCAGCTCGCGATAAAGCTGGTGCACCGCTGTCGGTGCGGCGCGATCCTGCAGGCGGACGGCCAGTTGCCGCAGCGCCGCCAGCGGGTCGTCGACGGCGAGCTGGCGCGCCTCGTCGACCAGCCTGCTGTCGGCATCCTGGCCGGAGGCAGCGGCGAGTTTCTCGGCTTCCGGTTCGATGCCGAAGCGCTCGTGGCGCTGGTGGATCAGCGCGCCCATCAGGTGGAAGGCCAGCACGATCAGGTAGGTGTAGGCGAAGGCGAACAGCGGCAGCGCCAGCAGCCGCGGCAGCAGCGCGGTGGTGACCGAGGCCAGCACGATCAGCAGACCGAGCAGCAGGTTGATCGCCACGGGAATCAGGTAGGCGGCGCCGAAACCGCCGATCACGCGTACCCAGTTCAACGGGTTGATCGCCAGCGCCAGGTTGCCGTCGAACGCCAGCGACATGTCGATCGCCGGCAGCACCAGGGCGGACAGGATCAGCACCGGCCACAGCAATCGCGGAAAGAACACGATGGCGACCACGCACAGTGCGACCACCAGCAGGTGGATCGCGGTCAGGCCCCAGCCGCTCGCACTGTTGCCGTCGCTGCCGACGTCGGGCGGGTCGGCGTAGCCGTTGGCGGTGTGCAGCAGGCAGTCGGCGGCGTAACGCCAGGTGGCGGCCCACACCAGCGCGCTGGCCAGCGCACCGGTCCACGACGGCAGCAGGCCGACGTAGTGGATCAGCGCCAGCACCACGCAGGTGGGCAGCGCGGCGCCCCGCAGCGGATAGCCGAAAGCGGCCGCGAGGCGCTCGCCGAACGGCGTGTCGGCAGCGACGACTTCGACGCGCGGCATCAGAGCCTGCTCCATGTCCTCGCATGGCCTGCGCCGGGAGCTGTTTGCGCGTAGACCAAGGAAGAACGAAGGAGTGGACATCCGTCCACGACCGAGTGATGACGCAGGAATGCGGGCAAACAGACCCGGCCCTTCGGGTTGCCTCGCCGTGGCCGCCATGCGGCAGCGCGCGGCTTGACCTGCCAGCCAGGCAGGCGCTGCGCCACGCGCCACCACCTGACGGCCACGGCAAGGCAACGCGGGCTATGCGAAGACATGGAGCAGGCTCTCACTCAGCGCTTGCCGCCGAAGATGCCGCCCAGCACGCCGCGCAGGATCTGCCGGCCGAGTTGGCTGCCCATCGTGCGCACCACCTGCTTGCCCATCGTCTCGACCATGCCCTGACGGCGCTTGGTGCCGAACAGCACGTCGTGCACCGCGCCGCCCCAGCCCGCTTCCTCGGCCTTGCCTGGCGTGTCTGCCGCCGCGGCGTCGGCACTCGCCTTGTCGTCGGCGCGCTTGGCCAGCATCTCGGCGGCCGATTCGCGGTTGAGCGGGTTGTCGTACTTGCCGCCCACCGGCGAGCGCTGGCGGACGGTGGCGCGCTCGGCGTCAGTGATCGCGCCGATGCGGCAGCAGGGCGCCGTCACCAGCACCTGCTCCACCGGCGAGGGTACGCCGCCGTTGCCGAGGGTAGAGGCCAGCGCCTCGCCGACGGCGAGCTTGGTGATCGCCACGCTGACGTCGAGCTTCGGGTTGGCGACGAAGGTTTCCGCCGCGGCCCTGACCGCCTTCTGGTCGCGCGGGGTGAACGCGCGCAGCGCGTGCTGGATGCGGTTGCCGAGCTGGCCGAGGATCACGCCGGGCACGTCGTCGGGATTCTGCGAGCAGAAGTACACGCCGACGCCCTTGGAGCGGATCAGCCGCACCACCTGCTCCACGCGCTGCAGCAGCGCGGGCGAGGCGTCGTCGAACAGCAGGTGCGCCTCGTCGAAGAAGAACACCATCTTCGGCTGGTCGAGGTCGCCCACTTCGGGCAGTTGCTCGAACAGTTCGGACAGCAGCCACAGCAGGAAGGTGGAGTACAGCCGAGGCTTCAGGATCAGCTGGTCGGCGGCCAGCACATTGATGATGCCGCGCCCGCTCATGTCCTGGCGCATCAGGTCGGCCAGCTCCAGCGCCGGCTCGCCGAAGAACTGGTCGGCGCCGTCGTTCTCGAGTTTCAGCAGCACCCGCTGGATCGCCGCGATGCTGGTGGTGCTGATCAGCCCATACTTGGCCGAGAGTGCCTTGGCGTTGTCGGCGGCGTAGCCGAGCAGGGCGCGCAGGTCGGCCAGGTCGAGCAGCAGCCAGCCCTGGTCGTCGGCGGCCTTGAACACCACCTCCAGCACGCCTTCCTGGGTGTCGTTCAGTTCCAGCACGCGGCCGAGCAGGGCCGGGCCCATCTCGCTGACGGTGGCGCGCACCGGGTGGCCGAGCTTGCCGTAGATGTCCCAGAAGATCACCGGGTTGGCCTGCGGCTTCCAGTCGCTGAGCTTGAGCTTGTCCAGCCGCGCCTTGAGCTTGTCGCCGGGCGCGCCGGCGGCCATCGCCAGACCAGCCAGGTCGCCCTTGGCGTCGGCCAGGAAGCACGGCACGCCCAGCCGCGAGAAGCCTTCGGCCAGCACCATCAGCGAAACGGATTTGCCGGTGCCGGTGGCGCCGGCGATCATGCCGTGACGGTTGCCGTAGTGCGGGTCGAGATTGACGCTGGTGCTGTCGTTGCGGCCGATCAGGATCTCGGTCATGGCGTTCCATCCATTGCGGGTCGAGCGATTGTAGCCAAGCCGGCGGCGCTGTCGCGGCGCGTTGAGTCGAGGCCCTGCGCCCGCTATGGTGAGCGTTTTCTGCGGGTGAAGTTCGTGATGCTGTCGCGTTCCGTTGTGCGTACCCTGCGTCTGGCCGCGCTGGCCGTCGCGATCAGTCTGCTGGCCGCCTGCGCCAGCACCGGCAGCACCAGGCCGACCACCCCGCTGGATACGCTGTA
Source organism: Rhodanobacter sp. FW106-PBR-R2A-1-15 (assembly GCF_058789735.1). Classification (NCBI taxonomy): domain Bacteria; kingdom Pseudomonadati; phylum Pseudomonadota; class Gammaproteobacteria; order Lysobacterales; family Rhodanobacteraceae; genus Rhodanobacter; species Rhodanobacter sp. FW106-PBR-R2A-1-15. The sequence goes on from NZ_JBYTEM010000036.1 coordinate 28,651, forward strand.
CGGCGAACTCGACCAGGCCAGCAAGGGTTACGAGACCGCCCTGCAGCAGTCGCGCGAAGGCAACCTGCAGGCCTCGCGGCTGACCCTGACCCGCGCGCTGGACCGCCTGAAGGAAGCATCGGCGCGTTGCGGCAACACGCCCGGCTGCGATCCGCAGCGGTTCTTCTCCGTGTTCGACCACCTGCTGCGCCTGAAGGACGGCGATTTCGGCAGCGGCCAGGACCTGGACAGCGACGTCGACCCGGCGCAGGCCGCGCTGGCCAGCGGCAGCACCGGCGCGGCCAGCCTGCCGCAGGCGCAGCGCAGCGTGACCCTGCTGCACGGGCAGAAGCTGTCGCAGCTGATCGCGATGAACGGCCCGGTGAAGGCGGCGCTGGAGATGTGGCTGACCCAGTGGCGTCCGCAGCTGATGGATGCCTGGGTGAACTACCAGTACCTGCGCTACCAGATGTGGCCGCAGTACCAGAAGGCGGACCTGCCCGAGGCACTGCTGTTCGGCATCATGGCCAAGGAATCCGGCGGCAAGGTGCATGCCGTCTCGCGCTCGGGCGCGTCAGGCCCGCTGCAGTTCATGTACGCCACCGGCATGCGTTTCGGGCTGGGCAGCGACAGCGGTTTTGACCTGCGCTTCGATCCCGCGGCATCGGCGCGGGCGAACGCCGAGTACATCAACGAGCAGTTGCGGGTCTTCAACGACAACCTCGAACTCGCCCTCGGCGCCTACAACGGCGGCGAGGGACGCATGCGCCGCACGGTCGGCGACGACACCTCGGTGAGCTTCTACGACCCGCGCGTCTACGACCAGCTGTCGCAGGAAACCCGCGACTACGTGCCGGCGGTGCTCGCCGCGGCGTGGCTGTTCCAGCACCCGGATAGCTATAACCTGCGCTTCCCGAAGGTCGATGGTGCGCCCGGCACGGTCACGCTGAAGCGGCCGGCCTCGTTGTCGGAACTTACCGTCTGCCTGGGCTCGGCCGGCGGCATGGGCGATGGCTGGTTCCGCACCCTGCGCAACCTCAACCCGCGGCTGGATCCGCAGGTGACCCAACCGGCCGGTACGCCGCTGCAGTTGCCGAAGCTGCTGGAGAAGGCATACGCATCGCGCTGCGTCGACGGTCCGTGGCCGATCCTCGCCGGCGACCTGCACCATGCGGTGGTGCCGGTGGCGGCCGCTCCGGTAGAGCCGGCGCCGCCGCCGGCGGCGAGAGGAACCAGCCGCTACAAGGTGCGCCGTGGCGACACGCTGATCAGCATCGTGCGCAAGCTGCATTGCTCCAGCGTGCAGGAAGTCGCCGAGGCGAACGGGCTGAAGCATCACTACCTGAGCATCGGGCAGACGCTGAAACTGCCGGTCTGCCGCTGATCCGCTGATCGGCTGCCGCGCCGTAGCGCCTTCAGGCGACGGCGCTCTCCTGCCCCCAGCTGTTGCCATTGCTGGTGTCGACGTGGCCGGCCCCGTACACTTCCTTCAGTTCGCGCAGCAACTGCATCAGCTGGCGGTGCTGCGGTTGCAGGCTGGGGTACGGGGAATTCTTGGTTTCGTGGTAGGCCACCGCCAGCCACAGCGCGATGCCGCGCAGCGCCACTTCGGCGTTGGTCGAGCAGGCGCGCTCGTAACCGGCCTCGGTGCCATGGCCCCAGGGCAGGTAGCGCGCTTCTGGCGCGGTGCCGTACAGGTGCGGGAAATCGCTGCGCGAGGCCTGCCCGATCTCGCGCAGGGTGAGCATGCCCAGGCGCTCGCGGTTGCGCTTGGGCAGGGCGCGCACGCTGCGTTCGATGTCGCGGAACTGGCGACCCAGCTGGCGTGCGCGCACCGCCACGAGCAACGGAGTGAGTATTTGCATGGGATCCCCTTCGGCGCTGGAGTTTCGTGGCACGCAGCACGTGCGGCGAAGCCACGAGCGTAGCGAAGCGGTTGCGGCAATAGCGCCTAGGGCGTCACAAAATGACGCGCGGCGTCAGTTCGGCGTCGATTGCCGACGGCGTCCCAGCCGCTGACCGACCCGCACGGCCTGCTGCGGCTGCAAGGCATCCAGCTCGGCCGCCCCCTCGGGCAGCAGCACGATCACGGTGGAGCCCATGTTGAAGCGGGCCATCTCGGCGAAGCGGTCCAGCGTGACGTGCTGGCCGGCAAACGACTTGCGCCGGATCGACGGCGCATACGGCGGGATCACCAGGCCGTCCCATACGGTGGCCACCGACGAGACCAGGATTGCGCCCACCATCACCACCACGAATGGGCCGTGTTCGCCCTCGAAATGGCAGACCAGCCGCTCATTGCGCGCGAACAGCCGCGGAATCGCCTCCACCGCGAACGGCGCCACGCTGAAGATGCGCCCCGGCACGTGCACAGTTTCCTTCAGCGTGCCGGCCAGCGGCATGTGCACGCGGTGGTAGTCGCGTGGCGACAGATATACGGTGACGAAGCGACCGTTGCGGTACGGCGCGGCGGTGGCCTCGTCGCCACCGAGCAGCTCGGCAGCAGTGTATTCCTGGCCCTTGGCCTGGAAGATGCGGCCGTCCACGATCGCGCCGGCCTGGCTGATGCGGCCGTCGGCTGGCGAAAGCAGGGCGGCCGGGTCGGCGTCGGCCCGGCGCGCGCCGGACCTCAGCTTGCGGGTGAAGAACGCATTGAAGTGCTGATAGGCCAGCGGATCGGGCTGCGCCGCTTCGGCCATGTCCACATCGTAGTTGCGCACGATGGTGGCGATCAGCCAGTTCTTCCACGGCGCGAACGTCCAGCGCGTGGCCAAGTAGACCACCCGCGACAGGAAGCGGTGCGGAAGCATGTATTGCAGCAGGATCTTGAAGGTCATCCACCGAAGTATACGGGGCGCGGCCTTATAATCGCTGGCCTTTCGCCGCCCAGCCGGAACCACCGTGACCGCCGAACTCGCCACCATCATCGACTTCATTCGCTATGGCGCCAGCCGCTTCTCGGCGGCGGGGCTCACCTTCGGCCACAGCCACGACAACCCGATCGACGAGGCCACCCACCTGGTGCTGGCCAGCCTGCACCTGCCGCCGGATATCCCGCCGGCGTACGGCGCCGGTCGGTTGACCACGGCCGAACGCGCGAATGTGCTGGCGCTGATCGAGCGCCGTGTCAACGAGCGCCTGCCGGTGGCCTACCTGGTCGGCGAAACCTGGTTCGCCGGGCTGAAGTTCAAGAGCGACCGCCGCGCGCTGGTGCCGCGCTCGCCGATCGCCGAGCTGATCGAGACGGGCTTCGCGCCGTGGCTGGACCAGCGCCAGGTCGAACGCGTGCTGGATCTGTGCACGGGCTCGGGCTGCATCGGCATCGCGATGGCCGAGTACAACCCGGACTGGCAGGTCGACATCGTCGACGTCAGCGACGAGGCGCTGTCGTTGGCGCGCGAGAACATCGCGTTCCAGCACGTCGAGGGCCGCGTCGAGGCGATCCAGTCCGACCTGTTCGCCGGCGTGGCCGGGCGCCGGTACGACCTGATCGTCTCCAATCCACCCTACGTCACCGAGGACGAATACGCCGCGCTGCCGGGCGAGTACGCCCACGAGCCGAAACTGGGCCTGACCTCCGGCGCCGACGGCCTGGACCTGTGCCTGCGCATGCTGGACGAGGCCGCCGGCCATCTCACCGAGGATGGCCTGCTGATCGTCGAGGTGGGCGAGAGCGAGCACGCGCTGGCTGCGCTGCTGCCGGAAGTGCCGTTCGTGTGGATCGAGTTCAAGGTTGGCCCGATGGGCGTGTTCGCGCTGGAGCGGCGTGACCTGGTCGAGCACGCGTCGGCGATCCGTGCGGTGGCCGCTGCGCGCCGGCCGAGCTGAGCGATGGAGCTGGTCACGGCGCGGCTGCGGATCGACGCGCTGCGCCCTGACGATGCCGTGGCGCTGTTCGCGTTGCGCAGCGATCCCGCGGTGGCGCGCTACCAGGGCTGGCGGCCAGCCGATCCCGCCGCCGCGCGTGCCTTCATCGAGCGGCAATCTTCCGCGGCGACCCCCGTCGGCTGGTTCCAGCGCGCGATCCGCCTGCGCGAGGGCGGCCGGCTGATCGGCGACCTCGGCGTGAACCTGCCGGAGGATGCGCAGGCCTCGGTCGAGTTCGGCGTCAGCCTGGTGCCGGTCGCGCAGGGCGGCGGCTACGCCGGCGAGGCGTTGCGCGCGCTGTTCGACCAGGTGTTCGGTCCGTGGGGCCGGCACCGCGTGCAGGCCTCGGTCGACCCGCGCAACCTGGCCTGCCTCGCCTTGCTGCGTTCCCTCGGCATGCGCCAGGAAGCCCACCACCGCGAGAGCCTGTGGCTGCACGGCGAATGGGTCGACGACATGATCTTCGCCATGCCCTCCCGCGACCGGCCCACGCCACCACTGTAGGAGCCCGCTCGCGGGCAATGCTCTTTCGAATCCCGAATCCCGAATCCCGAATCCCGAATCCCGAATCCCGAATCCCGAATCCCGAATCCCGGCTTTCAAGGCATCGCCCGTGAGCAGGCTCCTACAGGAAGGGCGGTGCCGGTATGCTTGGAGTTTTGATCCCGGACGCGCCATGTCCAGCAATTCCTTCGGCAAGCTGTTCACCGTCACCACCTTCGGCGAAAGCCACGGGCCGGCGATCGGCTGCGTGATCGACGGCTGCCCGCCGGGGCTGGCCATCGTGCCGGAACAGTTCCATCACGATCTCGAACGCCGCGCCACCGGCCGCAGCCGCTACACCTCGCAGCGGCACGAAGCGGACGAGGTGGAAATCCTTTCCGGCGTCTACCAGGGCAGGACCACCGGCACGCCGATCGCGCTGCTGATCCGCAACACCGACCAGCGCAGCAAGGACTACGGCGAGATCGGGCAGACCTTCCGCCCCGGCCACGCCGATTACACCTACTGGCAGAAATACGGCATCCGCGACCCGCGCGGCGGCGGTCGTTCTTCGGCGCGTGAGACCACCATGCGCGTGGCCGCCGCGGTGGTCGCCAAGAAGTGGCTGGCCGAACATCACGGCGTGCGCGTGCGCGGCTACCTGGCGCAGATCGGCGACGTCGTGCCGGATGCGTTCGACTGGGACGCGGTGGAGCAGAGCCCGTTTTTCTGGCCGGACGCGGCCCAGGTGCCGGCGCTGGAGGACTACATCAACGCGCTGCGCAAGTCCGGCGACTCGGTCGGCGCGCGCGTCAACGTGATCGCCGACGGCGTACCGCCGGGCTGGGGCGAGCCGATCTACGGCAAGCTGGACGGCGACCTGGCCGGTGCGTTGATGTCGATCAACGCGGTCAAGGGCGTGGAGATCGGCGACGGCTTCGCCGCCGTCGCCCAGCGCGGCAGCGGGCATCGCGACGAGATGTATCTGGACGGCTTTACGTCCAATCACGCCGGTGGCATTCTCGGCGGTATCAGCACGGGACAGGCAGTAGTCGCCTCGATCGCGCTGAAACCCACCTCCAGTATCCTGATCCCCGGACACAGCGTGAACCTGGCCGGCGAACCGGTCGAGGTGGTGACCAAGGGCCGCCACGACCCCTGCGTCGGCATCCGCGCTACCCCGATCGCCGAAGCGATGATGGCGCTGGTGCTGATGGATCACGCCTTGCGCCACCGCGCTCAGTGCGGCGACGTGGGCGTGGTGGCTCCGCGCATCCCGTGACGGGGCGTGTGCTGCAACCGGAACCAAGTCGATGACTGACAAGCCGCGCATCTGGATCTCGCGACCCACCTTCCCGGGCGTCATCGCCCGGCTCGAACCGCATTTCGAGGTGACCGCCGAGGCGGAGGAGCGCAAGTTCAGTCCGGCCGAACTGGCGGCGAAGCTGGCCGGGCAGGACGCTGCGATCGTCGGCCTGAAGGACCGTATCGGCGCGGCGGAGATTGCCGGCGCACACCGCCTGCGCATCGTCGCCAACCTTGCCGTCGGCCACGACAATCTAGACCTCGACGCGCTCAGCGCCGCCGGCATCGCTGTCTCCAACACCGCCGACGTGCTCAACGAGAGCGTGGCCGATTACGCTTGGGCTCTGCTGCTCGGCGCGGCACGGCGGATGACCGCGGCCGAGCGCTGGCTGCGCGCCGGGCACTGGAAGGCCACCGAATTCGAGGCGTGGCTGGGCAGCGACGTGCGCGGCCGCAGCCTGGGCATCCTCGGCATGGGCCGGGTCGGCCAGGCCATTGCGCAGCGTGCGGTCGGTTTCGGCATGCCGGTGCTGTACCACAACCGTTCGCCACTGCCGGAGGCCATCGCGCGCCTGCAACGCGCGCTTCGTCGACAAGTCGCAGCTGCTGCGCGAGGCCGACTTCCTGGTGCTGGCGTTGCCGTTGACGCCGCAGACCCGGCATGCGATCGGCGCGCCCGAGCTGGCGCTGATGAAGCCGACCGCGATGCTGGTGAACGTGGCCTGCGGCGGTATCGTGGACGACAAGGCGCTGGCCGCGGCCCTGCGCGAGCGGCGGCAGGCCGGCGCCGTGCTGGACGTGTTCGAGGGCGAACCGGCGCTGTACCCGGGCCTGCGCGAACTCGACAACGTGGTGCTCAGCCCGCATATCGCCAGCGCCACGACCGACCCCCGCCGCGCAATGACCTCGGCGGCGGTCGACAATGTGCTGGCGCGGTTCGGCCACGGCCCGCGCACCGGGCGCCCGCCCAACATCCTCAATCCCAACGTGCTGTAACCGGCACGATCACCACCCGCGAGCAGACAATCCCATGAGTCAGAAGAGCAGTTACAAGGTCGCCATGGTCGGCGCCACCGGCGCGGTCGGCGAGACCGTGCTGGCGATCCTCGCCGAGCGCGAGTTCCCGGTCAGCGAGCTGGTGCCGCTGGCCAGCGAGCGTTCCGCCGGCGGCAAGGTCAGCTTCGGCGGCAAGGACATCACCGTGCAGTTGCTGGACACCTACGACTTCGCCGGCGTCGACATCGCGTTCTTCTCCGCCGGCGGCTCGGTCAGCCGCGTGCATGCGCCGCGCGCGGCGGCGGCCGGCGCGGTGGTGATCGACAACACCTCCGAGTTCCGCTACCAGGACGACATCCCGCTGGTGATCAGCGAGGTCAACCCGCATGCGATCGCGCAGTACACCACGCGCGGCATCATCGCCAACCCGAACTGCTCGACCATGCAGATGCTGGTGGCGCTGGCGCCGATCCACCGCGCGGTGCAGATCGAGCGGATCAACGTGGCCACCTACCAGTCGGTTTCCGGCGCCGGCCGCAGCGGCATGGAGGAGCTGGGCCGGGAGACCGCGGCGCTGCTGAACTTCCAAAGCGTGGAACCGGGCAAGAAATTCCCGGCCCAGATCGCGTTCAATGTGATCCCGCAGATCGACGATTTCCAGCCGAACGGCTACACCAAGGAAGAAATGAAGCTGGTGTGGGAGACCCGCAAGATCCTGGAGGACGAGTCGATCCAGGTGAACCCGACCGCGGTGCGCGTGCCGGTGTTCTATGGCCATTCCGAGGCAGTGCACATCGAGACCAGCGACAAGATCACCGCCGAGCAGGCCCGCGAGCTGCTGCGCCAGGCGCCGGGCGTGGTGCTGGTGGACGAGCGCAAGCCGGGCGGCTATCCGACCCCGGTGGGCGAGGCGGCCGGCAACGACCCGGTGTACGTGGGGCGCATCCGCGAGGACATCTCGTACGAACGCGGGCTGGATCTGTGGATCGTCTCGGACAACATCCGCAAGGGCGCGGCGCTGAACGCGGTGCAGATCGCCGAATTGCTGATCGAGGACTATCTCTGAACAGGCGTTTTATGCAACTCATTGTAATTGCTGGGTTCGTCCTCGCGTCGGCGGCCTGGGCCGGTGACCGGGCGAAGCCGTCGCCGGCTGCGCCGGCGCCGGCAAAATTGCTGTCGACGGCCCAGCAGCGACTGGCGGGCAGCCAGGCCGAAGTGGCACGGCTGAAGCAGCACCTCGGCCGGCAGGAATCGGACAGCAGGCGGGCCAGCGAACGGCTGCAGCAGCAGGACCAGACCATCGCCGAGCTGCAGCAACAGCTGCATGAACTGCAGGCCCAGGCGGCCTCGGGCGCACGTTGAGAAGTGTCGCCGCGGTGAGAACACACTGCAGCAATGCACTGCAAGTATTCGCCGCAGCTATTGTTGATTGGCCTGCATATAACTAAAGTGGCAGCTCATTTTGGGGCAGGCCGCCCTTGCGGCGGCCCCATGAACAAATAACGGGTCGCGCCAGGATCGTTCGGGGGAACATGCAATGAATCGTTCGTTGAAGTTGTCGATGCTGATCGCGCTGGCGCTGGGCAGCAGCCAGGTCATGGCTGTGGACCTTGGTCAGATCCGGGTCAAATCGGCGCTGGGACAGCCGCTGCTGGCCGAGATTCCGCTGCATCCCGAAAGCCCGGCGGAGTTGCAGGGGCTCACCGTCCAGCTGGCTTCCAGCGACGAATTCGCGCGTGCCGGCATCGTTGGCGGGCGCACCGCGGTCCCGTTGCATTTCAGCGTAGCCACCGTCGGCGCCGGGCAACCGGTGATCCGCATCACCAGCAGCACGCCGGTGGGCGACCCCTTCCTCGACCTGTTGATCGAAGTGAACGGCAAGGCCGGCAGGAGCGTGCGCGAGTACGCGATCCTGCTCGATCCGCCGAACGGTCCCCAGGCGGCGCCCGTCGCGACCACCGCGGCGCCCTCCGCGCCGTACCCGAGGGTGACCCGGCCGGCCAAGGCGGCGGAGGCTCCGGCGACGAAGACGGCTGCCCCGGCCAAGCCCGCCAAGGCGGCTGTGGCGAAGGCGGCGCCCGCTCCCGCGTCCGTAGAGGCCGGCAACGGCCAGACCGCTCCGATCGAGCGTGGCCAGACGCTGTCCAGCATTGCGCGCAGCGTGACCCCGGCCGGCGTCGACGTGCAGCAGATGATGCTGGCGCTGCAGCAGGCCAACCCGAATGCGTTCTACCGCAACAACATCAATGCGCTGAAGACCGGCGTGGTGCTGCGCGTGCCGACCTCGGCCGAGGCGCAGGCCATGACGATCGCCGCCGCCGTCGCCGAAGTGCGCCGGCAGAACAGCGACTGGCGTGCCGGTACCCCGGGCAAGCCGGCGGTCGTGGCCAACGCCGCCGCCCGTACGTCCAGTGCCGGTGCGTCGACCGGCGCGCCCGACACCGGCGACCGGTTGGCCCTGATGCCGGCCAAGGCGAACACCGGCGCCGGCTCGCAGAGCGGCGGCGCGGCCGGCAATGGCGCGCGCCAGGAGCTGCTGCGCACCAAGGAGAGCCTGGCCAGCCTGCAGCAGCAGACCACGGATCTGAAGGCCCGCGTGAAGGACCTGGCGGACATCAACAGCAAGAACGAGCGCCTGCTGTCGCTGAAGGACAACCAGATCGCCGAGCTGCAGGCCAAGCTGGCCGCCGCACGCAAGGCGGCCAATCAGCCCGCGGCTGCATCGCCGGCGGCCGCCGCCAGCAACACGAAGGCTACGGGCGCCGTGCCCGCGGCGCCCGTGGAGAAGCTGGAAACCGCCACCGCCAGCACGGCCGCCAGTGTCGCTGCGGCGCCGGTTGCGGCCACTGCGGCGGCTGCCTCCACTCCGGCCCGCGCCCCGGCGCACGCCAGCACCGTGATGACCACGCCGATCGCGACGTCGACGCTGGCCAAGCCGGTGGAGAAGCCGGTCGCCACGCCGCCGGCCCATGCGCCGGCGCCGCTGGAACAGCCGTGGTACATGCATACGTGGGCCTGGGCGGCCGCGGGCGGTGCGATCGTGCTGCTGATCCTGCTGGCCATGCTGGGCCGCCGGCGCAAGCCGGCCGCCGAGGCGTCCAAGGTGCCGCCGTCGCTGGCCAACCGTTTCGGTTCGACCGCCGCCTCCGCTCAGGATTTTCCCGGCGGCGACGTCGACCAGGACGAGCTGCTCGACCAGCTGGCCGAACATCCCGATGACATCAGCCTGCACCTGGAACTGGTCACCCTGTACTACTCGCGCCGCGACGTCGAGCATTTCGAGGCGGCGGCCGAGGCGATGCACGCCCATATCGTCGATCCGCAGCAGGACGAGTGGCAGGATGTGCTGCACATGGGCGAGGACCTGGCGCCGGGCCACCCGCTGTTCGACCATCACGCCGAGCCGGCGCTGTCCGGCGAGGCCGAAGCGCGCGGCGCGTTCAACATCGACGACTATGCCGACAAGGGTGATGCGCCCACGGTGGTCTCCGCGCCGCCGCCGCTGCCGCCGAGCGGGTCCAAGCCCGTCAGCGAATACAACTTCAACTTCGATCTCACCCGGACCGCTGGCGAAACGGCGGCGCGCCCGGCACCGACAGCGGCGCCGGCGGGGGACGACGCCACCGTGGTCGCGCCGCTGGCATCGAGCCGGCCCGCGCCCACCGAGCCGGTGTCGAGCTGGCACTTCGAGGAAGACGACAGCATGCCGCTGGCGGCCGACGCTGGCCATGACCTGAGCGAGTTCAACGACGACCCGGTGGACACCAAGCTCGACCTGGCCCGCGCCTATATCGACATGGGCGACGCCGAAGGCGCCCGCGCCATGCTCGACGAGGTGGCCAAGGAAGGCAGCCAGATGCAGAAGGATGCCGCCAAGCGCCTGCTCGACAGCCTGCACTGAGCCGCGGGCAGCAACGCGCGGAACGCATCGGGCCGGTTTTTGCCGGCCCGATGCCGTTGTGGCCTGCTAATCTTTCTTCTTTCGACGAACCGCTGCACGACTCCATGCGCATTGCCCTGGGCATCGAATACGACGGTACCGATTTCAGCGGTTGGCAGCGCCTGAAGGCCGATGTCAGCGTGCAGGGTGTGCTGGAGGAAGCATTGTCGAAGGTGGCCGACCATCCGGTCGAGGTCAGCTGCGCAGGGCGCACCGATGCCGGCGTGCATGGCCGCTGCCAGGTCGTGCACTTCGACACCGAAGCACGCCGCGACATGCGCGGCTGGGTACTCGGCGGCTGCTCCAACCTGCCGGCCAGCGTGGCGGTGCTGTGGGCGCAACCGGTGCCGGACAGCTTCCACGCGCGTTACGCGGCACGCAGCCGGCGCTATCGCTACCACATTCTCAACCGGCCGGTGCGGGCGGCGCTGGATGCGCGCTACGTCACCTGGGAGCGCCTGCCGCTGGATGCCGCGCGCATGCACGAAGCCGCGCAGGCGCTGCTGGGCGAGCACGATTTCAGCGCGTTCCGCGCGCTGTCCTGCCAGGCCGCGCACCCGCGCCGCAGCGTGCTGGCGGTGAGCGTGCGGCGCGAGGGCGGGCAGGTGTTCGTCGACATCGAGGCGAACGCGTTCCTGCACCACATGGTGCGCAACATCGTCGGCTCGCTGCTGCCGGTCGGTCGTGGTGAGCAGCCGGTCGCATGGGTGGCCGAGCTGCTGGCCGGCCGCGACCGCCAGCTGGCTGGACCGACCGCGCCGGCTACCGGACTGACCTTCATCGGCCCGCGCTACGAACCGTACTGGGGCCTGCCGGGCGAGGTGAGCCAGTGACCCGCATCAAGTGCTGCGGCATGACCCGGGTCGGCGACGCGCTGCTCGCCGCGCGGCTCGGTGCCGACGCGATCGGGCTGGTGTTCACCGCACGCAGCCGGCGGCAGGTGACGCTGGCGCAGGCGCGCGAGATCGTGGCGGCGCTGCCGCCGTTCGTGGCCACCGTGGCCTTGTTCATGGACGACGAGGCAGCGCTGGTGCAGCAGGTGCTCGACGCCGTGCGGCCCACTTGGCTGCAGTTCCACGGCAGCGAGAGCGACGCCTGGTGCGCGCAGTTCGGCCATCCGTTCCTCAAGGCGATTGCGATGGGCGAGGGCGCGACGGCGTTGTCCCGGTTGCAGGCGTATCCGCACGCCGCCGGCCTGCTGCTGGACGGCCACGCGGCAGGCGAGGCCGGCGGCAGCGGCAGGACGTTCGACTGGTCGTTGCTGCCGGATAGCCTGGCGCAGCCGTTGATCCTGGCCGGCGGCCTGCACGCCGGCAACGTGGGCGAGGCCGTGCGTACGGCGCGGCCGTGGGCGGTGGACGTGGCCAGCGGGGTGGAGTCGGCGCCGGGGATCAAGGACCCGGCCCGGCTGGAAGCCTTCATCCGCGCGGTGCGCGAGGCGGATACGGCGTGAGCGGCGCTCCGGCCGCCATCGAGGAATGCCGCGATGGCGACGGTTCGCCCGCCCTTGCCGAGCTGGTCGGCCGCGCCCGCCCGCTGGTGATCCGCGGCCTGTGCCGCGACTGGCCGATGGTGGCCTGGGCGCGGCAGTCGGACGACGCGTTCGCGCGCGAGCTGGCGCGGCGGGACAACGGCGGCGAGGTTGATGCGCTGCTGCTGCCGCCGGGCGAGGGCGGGGTGATCGGCTACAACGCGGCGTTCGACGGCTTCAACTACGAGCACCACCGCGTCTCGATCGGCCAGGGCCTGCAGCGGCTGGCGCAGTACAGCCGCCAGCCGGAGGCGCCGGGGCTGGCGGTACAGAGCGCGCTGATCGCCGAGTGCCTGCCGGGGTTGCTGGACGATCACGCCATTCCCTTCCTCGACCGCAGCATCCAGCCGCGCATCTGGATCGGCAACCGGGTCACCACGCCGGCGCATTTCGACGAGTACCACAATGTCGCCTGCGTGGTGTGCGGCATCCGGCGCTTCACCCTGTTCGCGCCGGAACAGGCGCGCAACCTGTACGTCGGGCCGCTGGATTTCGCGCCTACCGGCGCGGCGATCGGCATCGCCCGGCTCGACCGCCCCGACGATCCGCGCTTTCCCCGCCTGAAACGGGCGCTGGCCGAGGCGCAGGCGGCGGAGCTGCATCCCGGCGATGCGATCTACATTCCGCCGCTGTGGTGGCATCACGTGGAATCCCTGCAGCGGATCAACGCGCTGGTGAACTACTGGTGGCGGCCGGTGCCTGCCGACGGTCATGCGCCGGACACTGCGCTGGGCGCCCTGATGCACTGCATCCTCGCCTTGCGCTCGCTGCCGCCGGCGGAACGGGCGGCGTGGAAGGAACTGCTGGACTACTACGTGTTCGGCGACGAGGATCCCGCCGCACACTTGCCCGCCGACCGGCGCGGCATCCTCGGCCCGCTCACGCCCGGACAACTGGCCGAGGTCAGGGCCTCCATTCGCCGTTACCTGTGACCCCCGTTCGGTCGGGCTTGCCGCTAAGATGGCTGCTTGCCTGTAGGAGCGCACCCTGTGCGCGATGCTCTTTCTGCATGGTGGACAAAAGCATCGCGCACGACCGAAGGAAGTCCCTTGTGGACAGGGTGCGCTCCGACGCCCGTATCGAGTGACTACATGAGCAAGATCGTGGACTACAACGCTTACCCCGACGCGCACGGCCGCTTCGGCAACTACGGCGGCAGTTACGTCGCCGAGACCCTGATGGCGCCGCTGGCCGAACTGACCGAAGCCTACCTGCGCCTGCGCCAGGATCCGGCCTTCATCGCCGAACTCGACCGCGACCTGAAGCACTACGTGGGCCGGCCCAGCCCGATCTACCACGCCGAGCGGCTGTCGCAGCACGTCGGTGGCGCGCGCATCCTGTTCAAGCGCGAAGACCTCAACCATACCGGCGCGCACAAGATCAACAACACCGTGGGCCAGGCGCTGGTCGCGCGCAACATGGGCAAGACCCGCATCATCGCCGAGACCGGCGCCGGCCAGCACGGCGTGGCCAGCGCCACGGTGGCGGCGCGGCTGGGCCTGAAGTGCGTGGTCTACATGGGCGCGGTGGACATCGAGCGGCAGAAGATCAACGTCTATCGCATGAAGCTGCTCGGCGCCGAGGTGGTGCCGGTCACTTCCGGCTCGAAGACGCTGAAGGATGCGCTGAACGAGGCGATGCGCGACTGGGTCACCAACGTGGCCGACACCTTCTACATCATCGGCACCGTTGCCGGGCCGCATCCGTACCCGCTGATGGTGCGCGACTTCAACGCGATCGTCGGCCGCGAGGCGCGCGCGCAGATGCTCGAAGAGTATGGCCGCCTGCCCGACGTGCTGACCGCCTGCGTCGGCGGCGGCTCCAACGCGATCGGCCTGTTCCATGCCTTCCTCAACGACGCCGGCGTGCGCATCGTGGGCGCCGAGGCGGCGGGCGAGGGCATCGCGACGGGCCATCACGCGGCCTCGCTGGCCGCCGGCCGTCCCGGCGTGCTGCACGGCAACCGCACCTACGTGCTGTGCGACGACAACGGCCAGATCACCGAGACGCATTCGGTCTCGGCCGGCCTCGATTACCCGGGCGTCGGCCCCGAGCATGCGTTCCTGAAGGACACCGGCCGCGCCGACTACGTCGGCGTCACCGACGACGAGGCGCTGGCGGCGTTCCACCTGCTGGCGCGCACCGAAGGCATCCTGGCCGCGCTGGAATCCAGCCACGCGGTGGCGCAGGCGGTCAAGCTGGCGCGCGAGTATCCGCCGGACGGCATCGTGCTGTGCAACCTCTCCGGCCGCGGCGACAAGGACGTGCACACGATCGCCGCGCGCGAGGGAGTGCAGGTATGAGGACGGAATTCGTGATTGGGGATTCGGGATTCGGCAAAAGCGGGCGACATCGCTACGCCCGCGTTTCGCCCCCACCCATCGCTCTCGTCTCCTCGTCGTCAGCCGTTGTTGTCCCATTCGAGTAAACGCATCATGCCGAATCCCGAATCCCGTATCCCGCATCCCGGCTCCCGACGCATCGACCGTCGCTTCGCCGCACTGAAGGCTGCCCATCGCACCGGCCTGATCCCGTTCGTCACCGCCGGCGACCCTTCGCCGCAGCACATGGTGGCGTTGATGCATGCATTGGTCGACGTCGGCGCCGACCTGATCGAGCTGGGCGTGCCGTTCTCCGATCCGATGGCGGACGGCCCGGTGATCCAGCACGCCAGCGAGCGGGCCATCGCGAAGGGCGTGGGCCTGGCCGACGTGCTGGGTTGGGTCGCCGCGTTCCGCCAGCGCGATGCGGACACGCCGATCGTGTTGATGGGCTATCTGAATCCGGTCGAGATCCACGGCTACGCGCGCTTCGCGCAGGAGGCCGTGCAGGCCGGCGTCGACGGCGTGCTGCTGGTCGATTGCCCGCTGGAGGAGTCCGCCGTGCTGCAGCCGTTGCGCGACGCCGGGCTGCAGCAGATCCTGCTCGCCGCGCCCACCACCGAACCCTCGCGTATGGCGCAGCTGTGCGGTTTGGCCGAGGGTTTCCTGTACTATGTCTCGTTCGCCGGCATCACCGGTGCGGCACACTTGAGCACCGGCGACATCGCGGTGCGCGTGGCCGATATCCGCGCCCGTGCGAAGGCGCCGGTGGCGGTGGGCTTCGGCATCCGCGATGCAGCGAGCGCACAGGCGATCGCCGGTTTTGCCGACGCGGTGGTGATCGGCAGCGCGCTGGTGGACAAGCTGGCCGGCGCGACGGATGCCGATGACATTGCTGGACGGGTACGCGCGTTTCTCGCGCCGATTCGCAGCGCGCTCGACGCGCACTGAACAACATGCTGCCCTGGGTGGCGCGCACGAACGGTAGGGCGATGCAATGAACTGGCTGCAGAAAATCATGAACCCGCGCACCCGCCCGCAGAGTCCGAACGGCGGCAAGGGTTCAGTACCCGAGGGCGTGTGGGAGAAGTGCGGCGGTTGCGGCACCGTGCTGTACCGGCCGGAGCTGGAACGCAACCTGATGGTCTGCCCCAAGTGCGGTCACCATCACTACATCAGCGCTCGGGTGCGACTCGGCGCGCTGCTCGACGAGGGCTCGGCGCAGGAATTGTGGGCCAGCCTGGAGCCGACCGATCCGCTGAAATTCCGCGATACCAAGAAGTACCGCGACCGCATCGTCGCCACCCAGAAGAAGCTCGGCGAGAAGGACGCGATGGTCGCGATGAGCGGCCGGCTCAAGGGCCGTCCGCTGATGGCGACGGCGTTCGAGTTCGCCTACATGGGCGGCTCGATGGGTTCGGTGGTCGGCGAGAAATTCGCCCGCGCCGCCGAACGTGCGCTGGCCGACCGGAGCGCGCTGGTGTGCTTCTCCGCCACCGGCGGCGCGCGCATGCAGGAAGCGCTGTTCTCGCTGATGCAGATGGCCAAGACCTCCGCCGCGCTGGCGCGCCTGCGCGACGCCGGCGTGCCGTACATCAGCGTGCTGACCAACCCGACCACCGGCGGCGTCTCCGCCAGCCTGGCGATGCTCGGCGACATCAATATCGGCGAGCCGAAGGCGCTGATCGGCTTCGCCGGCCCACGGGTGATCGAGCAGACCGTGCGCGAGACCTTGCCGGAAGGTTTCCAGCGTTCGGAGTTCCTGCTCGAACACGGCGCGATCGACCTGATCGTCGACCGCCGCGAGATGCGCGACAAGCTGGCCGATCTGCTCGGCATCCTGATGAAGGCGCCACGCGCGGCCTGAGCGGGCGAGCTGCCTGCCATGATGCGATGCCGCCTGCGGGCGGCATCGTCGTTCTTGCCGAAGGGTTTTCCACAGCTGCTGTGGAAGCGTTCCGGCAAAGCCTGTGGACAAGCCGACTTCGCCGCTGCTCCATCAAGCACTTGCTACGCGCTGGTCACGAGTTGCGCATGACGGCGCGGTGTGCGGCACTGGTTTTCCACAGCGATTGTGGAGCGCGCGCGGTAAAGCCTGTGGACAAGTGCGCTATCTGCTTGAGCGCAAAGACACGGCCGACGGCGTGCGCAGGATCTGCTCAGCGCTTGTGAAGAAAACCACATCCTGAGCCGCTTGCAAAATTCCCCATTGCGGCCGAATTTTTCGCCAGCGGAGGTGGCGAAAAAAGTAGAGCGGGTGCCGC
>NZ_JBYTEM010000037.1:0-45140 GCF_058789735.1 Rhodanobacter sp. FW106-PBR-R2A-1-15
TCCTGCAGCAGGCGCTGCCAGCGGGCGAGGAACAGCGCACGGTCGTCGAGCTGGATGTCGAGCAGGGTGCCGGGGGTGAAGCTGGCGCGGGCACGCAGGTCGTCGCGAATCTGCTGGGCGCGGGCGCCGAGGTCATGGCCGCCGTTGCCGAGCAGGGCCAGCGCCTCGCCGTCGACGGTGCGGTTGTTCGCCGTCCACAGGCGGCCGTCGGCGGGGTTCTCGATGCGCGGGTACTGCGCCGGCGTGGCCCAGCCCTGCCAGCCGCTGCCGGGCCTGGACCAGTCCGACGGCAGTCGCGGATCGATGCCGGCGCGCAGCGGGATGCTGTTGCCGACGATGGTCCAGCCGATGTGGCCGGCGCGATCGGCGACCAGCAGGTTCTGCGGCGGTATGCCGAGCCGCGGCGCCAGCTCGAGTGCCGCGGCCACGTCGGGCGCGCGCTCCAGCTGCATCAGCTCGAGGTTGTAGCCGTGCGTGCGGCCGCCGACCCAGGCCAGCGCCAGTGGCGTGCCGTCGGTGTCGGCGCCCATGATCGGACCCCAGCGGGTGTCCTCGACCTTGAGGATGGTGTCGGGCTGGCCCTTGACCTGGATGTGCTCGTCGTGGCTTTCGACGCGGGCCCAGCCATCAGGCACCTTGTAGCGGGAAGCATCGGCCGGATCGCGCAACACGCGTACCCAGTCCTGCCAGTCGCCGTAGCTGTTGGTGAAGCCCCAGGCGATCTGGCCGTTGGAGCCGACAATGATCGCCGGCGTGCCTGGCAGGCTGACGCCGTTGACGTCACGCTGGCTGCCCGGTGCGGTGGGATCGGGATAACGCAGGCGGGTGCGGAACCAGATGTTCGGCACGCGCAGGCCCAGGTGCATGTCGTTCGCCAGCATCGCTGCGCCGTTGCCGGTGAGCGTACCGGTCACGGCGAAGTTGTTGCTGCCGGCGCGTGGCGCATCCAGTGCCGGCGCCAGCGCGGCGGCCAGGCTGGTCGAGGCCGTAGCGGTCGGCAGCCGATGCAGGTCGAACACGTCAGCGTCCGGAACCACCAGCGGGTGCGACAGCTGTCCGCTCAGCGGTGCCTCCCAGTCAGGGTCGGGCGCCAGCAGGAAATCCACCAGTGCGCCGGGCAGCACCGCGCGCATCTGCGCCATGCGCAGTTCGCGTTCGTTGCGGCCGTCGCTGTTCAAGTCCAGGTACATCGCGGCGATCAACAGCATGCTGTCTTCCGAACGCCACGGCTGCGGCCGACTGCCTAGCAGCAGGTATTCCCACGGCCGCACACGCAGGTCGGCCAGGCCGGCGTTGACGCCGTCGCGGTAACGATCCAGCTGGTGCTGCTCCGTGGGCGGCAATTGCGCGTAGACGGCCGCGGCCACGGCGCGCAGGCGATGGCGGCGATGGTCAAGATCGGCCTTCAGCGCGGCCGGCCCGACCAGCGCGGACAACTCGCCGGCGCTCACGCGACGCATCAGGTCCATCGCGAAGAAGCGCT
Organism: Rhodanobacter sp. FW106-PBR-R2A-1-15; assembly: GCF_058789735.1. Lineage (NCBI taxonomy): Bacteria > Pseudomonadati > Pseudomonadota > Gammaproteobacteria > Lysobacterales > Rhodanobacteraceae > Rhodanobacter > Rhodanobacter sp. FW106-PBR-R2A-1-15. Next base: position 1,484 of record NZ_JBYTEM010000037.1, read on the forward strand.
CCTGCGCATGCACGTAGCCCAGCGCGTAGCTGAGGTCGGTGCGGCTTTTCCCCGCGAGGGTGACCGTGCCCAGCGCGTCGCGGTCGAGGCTGACCGGCGCTGTCAGGCCAGCGGCCTGGCGCGTGCCGTCAAGCTGCGCACGGCTGCCGGCGAGCAGCCACCACAGCACGACGAAGGCAATCGCCAGCAGCGCCAGCAAGGCCAGCGACAGGGCACGCAGGATGCGCCAGCGGGATTTCCTCCTTGAGGTTGTCGTCATGGCTTGGCAAACACCGCGAAGATGCCCGCGTATGGCTTGACCATGAACGCCGGCGCCCCGGCGTAGCCTTTGCCGTCGACGTACAGCTGCGAGATGCTGCCGTCCAGGTACAGCGCGTCGCGGCAGCCCAGCTTGTCGCGGAACAGCCGTCCAAACGCGTGGAAGTTCACGGGGGTCTCGCTCACGGCAAATACCACCTCGGTGGGGGTTTTCGCGCAGACGCCGCTGCGCCATTTCAGGCTGGACGAGTCGTCGAGGAACTGGTCATTGAGCTTGCCGTCGATCAGCAGCATCGGCCCGGACTGGGTCGCCCACTGCGCGCTCCTGCTGTCGGCCTTGAACGCGGTGCTGGTGCGCACCGCGGCATCGCCGTCCGGGTACACCACGAACACGCCGTTCGGCAGCAGTGAGAAATTGCCGGAGGCGGGGTTGCCGTGCGCCAGGTTCAGCGGCACCACGGTCCTGCCGTTCTCCACGTGCAGGCCCAGCGGCGCAAACTTGTGGTCGTAGATGCCCGCGTTTGCCGCAAACAGCAGCCGCCGGCCACGCTGCTCGCCCCACTGGCGCAGCGCCTCGATGCTGCCGAACGGCTGGCCGCTGGCGGACTCGCGCCAGTGCAGACTCAGCTGCTCGCGCTTCAGGTTGATGTGCACCACGCGGTAGTTCTGGCCTTCGAACGCCAGCTCGCGGCTGTCCAGCGCCGACGCGCCCGTGGTACAGCCGCACACGCCGGCAAGCAGCAGGGACAGCAGCACACGCCGCGACGGTCGGAGCGGAAATGGCCGGGACGGGAAAACGGAGGCGCGCATCCGTCAATGGTCGCCGCCCGGCCGTGCCGGTGCAAGCCCGTCCCTGCACGACGCGACGGCTGCCGCTAAAATGGTTCTTTTTCGCGGTGCCCGCCCATGCCCTATACCCCGATAGTGGCGACGCTCGGCTACGTGCTGTCGCCCGACCGCGGCAAAGTACTGATGATCCATCGCAACGCCCGCCCGGACGACCTGCACCTGGGCAAGTACAACGGCCTCGGCGGCAAGATGGAACCGGGCGAGGACATCGCCGCCTGCATGCGCCGCGAGATCCGCGAGGAGGCCGGCATCGAATGCGAATCGATGCAGCTGCGCGGTACCCTGAACTGGCCGGGTTTCGGCAAGCAGGGCGAGGACTGGCTGGGCTTCATCTTCCTGATCGACGGCTTCAGCGGCGAGCCGTACCAGGGCAACCACGAGGGCACGCTGGAGTGGGTGCCGCGCGTGCGCCTGATGGAACTGCCGATGTGGGAGGGCGACCGCCACTTCCTGCCACTGGTGTTCGACGCGGACCCGCGCCCGTTCCATGGCGTGATGCCGTACAAGGATGGCCGCATGCAGTCGTGGTCGTACAGCCGGTTGTGAGTGAAGCGTCGGAGTTGTCGCCCGCGATCACGCCACGTCGGCGAGCCACGCCGGACTGCCGAACTTGACTTGTGCGAGCGCTTCGGCCTGGGCCAGCTCCTCGGCGCTCAGGTAGTCGTCGGTGAGGCCGTGCAGACGGCGGAAGGTGGCGATCATGCGTTCGATCACCGCCTCGCGCGGCAGGCCGGTCTGGCTGCGCAGCGGGTCGACGCGTTTGGCGGCGCTCTGCGTGCCTTTGTCGGAGAGCTTTTCGCGCCCGATGCGCAGCACGTCGAGCATCTTCGCCGCGTCGATGTCGTAGGCCATGGTGACGTGGTGCAGCACCGCGCCGCCGCGGTGCACCTGGGCCGCGCCGGCGATCTTGCCGCCTTCGGAGGTGATGTCGTTGAGCGGCTGGTACCACGCCTTGATGCCCAGCTCGCCGAGCGCTTCGAGCACCCATTCGTCAAGGAATGCATAGGCCTCCTGGAACGACAGCCCCTTGACCAGCGACTGCGGCGCATAGATCGAGTAGGTGATGGTGTTGCCCGGTTCGATGAACATCGCGCCGCCGCCGGAGACCCGGCGCACCACCTCGATGCCGTGGCGCCGCGCCGCGGCGCCGTCCACCTCGTTGCGCAGCGACTGGAAGCGGCCGATCACCACCGCCGGCGAGGCCCATTCCCAGATGCGCAGGGTGGGCGCGCGGTGGCCGGCGCCGACCTCGTGGGTCAGCACGTCGTCCAGCGCCATGTGCAGGGTGGGCGATTGCGGTACGGTGTGGATCAGCTGCCAGTCGTGGTCGCGCCAGTCGGTACGTATCATGCGGCAGATTCCTTGTGCAGGGCGCGGCGCACGGCCACCGCGATGGCTTGCGGGGAAATGCCGTACATCATGACGTCGGCGGCGAGCGCCTCGCGCACGGCGGCGGCAAGCGCGGCTTCATCGGCATGCTCGGGCTGGCCTGTCAGCGCGCCGTTGATCGCGCCCAGCGCGGCGTCCGGTTCGAGGAAGAAATCGCCGCTGAGCTGCACGTCGGCAAGGCGGCCGTCGCGCAGCTCAAGGTCGATCACCACCAGCTTGCCGCCGGGCATCTTGTATTCGCCGTGCATCGAGATGCGTCCCTTGCGTGATCCGGTGATTATAGCTTTGCCCGGTCAGTGGCCACGGTCGTGGAAGTGGCCGCTGCCGGCGCCGACCGCGCCCATGCCGACGCTGCCGTACATCTGCGGCTGGTTGTAGGTGGAGTCGTCGCAGTCGGGGCGCTCGCTGCCGGCGACGTCGGCGTTGCCCATGCGCCCGCTGGTGTCGCCGTAGTAGACGCCCGGCGGGTCGCGCGGCGTTGTGGTGGCGGCGCTGTGGTGTGACCCCGCGCCGCCATCAGCGACCCGCGAGCAGCTCGTCTATCTGCCGGCGCAACGGCTCCAGTCGTGACTGCACCACATCCCAGACCAGGGCATCGTCGACCTCCGCGTAGCCATGGATCAGTATGTTGCGGAATGCGATGATCTGGCGGTGGTGTTCGATCTACGCCAGCAGCGCCATATCGTGGCGGGAGAGCTGGGCTAGCGCCTCGCCGATGATTTCGAACTGGCGTTCCACGGCGGCGCGCAGCATGGCATTGCGCTGGTATCCCGCCCAGTCGTATCCGTCCACGAACCCGGCCAGCGCAGTGGCTGCGCTCTGCACGTCGTACAGATATTTGGCGGTTTCAAGCCGCATACAACTCCTGGCGCTGTGCTTGTACCGACTGGCGGAAGTACGGGTTGCGGATGGCGCGCTCCACGACCAGCTCGACCGGCGCGCCCAGCAACGCCTGCAAATCCTCATGCAGACCGAAGAAAGCCGTGGCGTAAGCACCCGGCGGCAAGGTATCGAACTCCACCAGGAAGTCGTAATCGCTGCCGGCCTTGGCCTCGCCCCGTGCCGCCGAGCCGAACACTGCCAGTCGGCGCACGTGGTGGCGGCGGCACAGCGTGGCCAGGCCCTCCCGGTGGGCCTGCAGATGCTGCAGTGAGGGCGCGTCGATGTTCATGGCGGCAGCATAGCGCGCGGCGATGTGGGCGTGGCGATCGATCCGCCCCCACTGATCCGCGATGAGCCCATTTACACAGGGCGCAGCATGAAGCCTTGCGGCTGGCTCGGGGAAAACCCGCCGCCCCGCACCGGTCACGCTGAGCGTAGTTCGCGCCAGCGAACGAAGTCGAAGCGCCGCCTGGGTACACGCGCCACTACCACCACATTCAATGACCGCGATCGTGGAAGTGGCCGCTGCCGGCGCCGACCGAGATGCTGACGCCACCGCTCGGGTGGTCGCAGCTGCCGAACGCCTGGCGGAGGTTCACCGTGCCGGTCTGGTAATTGCCGCTCACGTGGTTGCCGCCGACCACGCCCATGCCGACGCTGCCGTGCATCTGCGGCTGGTTGTAGGTGGAGTCGTCGCAGTCGGGGCGCTCGCTGCCGGCGACGTCGGCGTTGCCCATGCGCCCGCTGGTGTCGCCGTAGTACGTGCCGGGGATGTCGCGGGCGGTTGCCGCGGCGGTGCTGCTGGCGGCAGGCAGGCTGCTGGGCGGCAGTTTCAGGTTCAGCGGTTTGCCGGTGCTCTGCGCCCCGGCCGGCGCGGCGAGCAGTACGGCCAGCAGGGCGGGAAGAAAACGTGGGATGTTCATGTGTGCTCCGAGACTGTCACGTATCCAACGCGCGAGGCTGCGTCGGCGTGTACATCCCTGTTGGAAAGGCGCAACGACGGCAAGTTCCTTTCCATCGTAGGAGCCCGCTCGCGGGCGATGCTTTTGAGGGCCGGGATTCGGCATTCGGGATTCGGGATTCGGGATTCGCAAAAGCATCGCCCGCGAGCGGGCTCCTACAACGGGTGCGTGGTTCAGCTGGTGGTCTCGATCCGCTCGACGCGGCGCAGGCCGCGCGGCAGCAGGCCGCCGCGGCTGGCGCGGGCGCCGCCGTATTCGACCAAGTCGGCCCATTTCAGGGTGAGCTTGCGCGCGCCGGCGTACATGGTGACTTCGCCCTTGCCCTCGCTGACCACCGCGACGCCGGCGACGCGTTCGCCTTCCGCCAGCTGCTTCTTCGGAATCTCGATCAGCTTGTTGCCCTTGCCCTTGTCCAGTTCCGGCAGCTCGGCCACCGAGAACATCAGCAGGTGGCCTTCGCTGCTGACCACCACGATGCGGTCGCGCGCCGGGTCGGCACTGATCTGCGGCGCCAGCACCTTCGCGCCGTCGCTGAGCGAGATGATCTGCTTGCCGGCCTTGTTGCGGCCGGTGAGCGCTTCGAAGCGGGTGACGAAGCCGTAGCCGAAGTCGGTGGCGAGCACCAGCCGGGTGTCGTTGTCGCCGGCGATCACCGCGTCGAAGCTGGCACCCGCGGCGGGGCTGAAGCGACCGGTCAGCGGCTCGCCATTGCCGCGCGCCGAAGGCAGCGTGTGCGCCAGCGTGGAATAGGCGCGGCCGGTGGAGTCGATGAACGCCACCTGCTGCGTGGTGCGCGCCTTCACCGCGGCGAGCAGGCCATCGCCCTCGCGGTAGTTGAGCGCATCGGCGTCGACGTCGTGGCCCTTCGCCGCGCGCGCCCAGCCTTTCTGCGAGAGCACCACGGTGACCGGCTCGCTGGCCACCAGCGCGCTCTCGTCCAGCGCATGCGCCACCTCGCGCTCGACCAGCGGCGAGCGGCGCTCGTCGCCGAATTTCGCCGCGTCCGCGCGCAGCTCGTCCTTGATCAAACCCTTCAGCTTGGCCGGCGATTTCAGCAACACGTTGATGCGTGCGCGCTCCTCTTCGAGCTGGTCGCGCTCGGCGTTGATCTTCATTTCCTCCAGGCGGGCCAGCTGGCGCAGGCGGGTCTCCAGGATGTAGTCGGTCTGCTCTTCGCTGAGCCTGAAGCGCGCCATCAGCACTGGCCTGGGCTCGTCCTCGCTGCGCACGATGCGGATCACTTCATCGAGGTTGAGATAGGCGATGCGCAGGCCTTCCAGCAGGTGCAGGCGGCGCTCGACCTTGGCCAGGCGATGGTTGAGCCGACGGGTGACCGTGTTGGTACGGAACGCCAGCCATTCGGTGAGGATCTTCTTCAGGTCCTTCACCTGGGGCCGGCCGTCCAGGCCGATCATGTTGAGGTTGATGCGGAAGCTCTTTTCCAGGTCGGTGGTGGCGAACAGGTGCTGCATGGTCTCGTCGGCGTCCACGCGGTTCGAGCGCGGCACGATCACCAGGCGGGTCGGATTCTCGTGGTCGGACTCGTCGCGCAGGTCCTCGATCATCGGCAGCTTCTTCGCGCGCATCTGCGCGGCGATCTGTTCGAGGATCTTCGACGGGCTGACCTGGTGCGGCAGCGCGGTGATCACGATGTTGCCTTCCTCGCGCCGGTACACCGCGCGGGCACGCACCGAACCGCCGCCGCTCTGGTACATCGCCAGCAGGTCGGTGCGCGGGGTGATGATCTCCGCCTCGGTCGGGTAGTCCGGGCCGCGCACGTGCTCGCACAGCTCGGCGACGCTGGCGTCCGGCTCGTCCAGCAGACGGATGCAGGCGGCGGCCAGTTCGCGCAGGTTGTGCGGCGGAATGTCGGTTGCCATGCCCACCGCGATGCCCATCGAGCCGTTCAGCAGTACGTGTGGCACGCGCGCGGGCAGCCAGCTCGGTTCCTCCAGCGTGCCGTCGAAGTTCGGCACCCAGTCCACCGTGCCCTGGCCCAGCTCGCCCAGCAGCGCCTCGGCGATCGGGCTGAGCTTGGATTCGGTGTAGCGCATCGCCGCGAAGCTCTTCGGGTCGTCCGGCGAACCGAAGTTGCCCTGGCCGTCGACCAGCGGGTAGCGGTACGAGAACGGCTGCGCCATCAGCACCATCGCCTCGTAGCACGAGGAATCGCCGTGCGGATGGAACTTGCCGATCACGTCGCCGATGGTGCGCGCCGACTTCTTCGGCTTCGCCGTGGCGGCCAGCCCCAGCTCGCTCATCGCGTAGATGATGCGCCGCTGCACCGGCTTCAGGCCGTCGCCCACGAACGGCAGCGCGCGGTCCAGCACCACGTACATGGAGTAATCGAGATAGGCCCGCTCGGCGTATTCCTTCAGCGGGATCTGTTCGTAATTGGCTTGCGGGTTCATGCGGTTACATCGGGGAAGTGGCGCGCGACGCGCGGGATAACCGGTCGATGGTGCCAGAAAGCAGCGGGCTCTTGTAGGAGCCCGCTGGCCGGCGATGCTGTTGGGGCCGGGATTCGGGATTCGGGATTCGGGATTCGGGATTCGCAAGAGCAGAAGCGTCGCCCGCGAGCGGACTCCTACGAGGGACTTACTGGCGCACGGCCTCGATGCCCATCTGCCGCAACTGCGCCTGCACGCTGTCCGGTCCGGCCAAGTGGGCGGCGCCGACCGCGATGAAGACGGTGCCCGGCTGCTGCAGCATGGTGGCGATCTTCGTTGCCCACGCCTCGTTGCGCTGTACCAGCAGCAACTGGTACAGCTTCGGTTCGTGCCGGCGCATGTCGTCGTTGCCGATGCGGGCAATGGCGTCCACGTTGCCGGCCTTCCAGGCGTCGATCAGTTCGGTGAGCAGGATCGAACCCTTGTCGGCATCGCGCATGGTCGAGCGCAGCAACGCCAGTTCAACGGAGCGCGGCATGTCGGCGAGAAAGCGGATCTGCTGCTCGGCGGTTTCCAGCCCCAGCACCGGCTTGCCGGCGGCGCTCATCTGCGCCTTCAGCTGCTTGTCCACGCCGTGCTCCGGGTCGAGCCCGGCTTTCTGCAGCGGCACCACCGCCAGCGTCAGCGCCGCCAGCCACGGCCGCATCACGTTCAGCGTCTGCACGCCGCCGGGCACGCCGAGCTTGTTCGCCAGCAGGTCCAGCCGATGCGCTTCCGATGGGCTGAGCTGGGCGGACAACGGATGCGTCGCATCCATCCCGTAGCGCAGCACCAGCGCGACCATGTTCGCCGGGTCGTCGTCGGTCAGCTCGATGTACAGCGTGCGGCTGTTCGCCAGCGCCCGGTCCAGCGCGGGGTCGTGCCAGCCGGCGTCGCGCGGCATCAGGTGCACGGTGCCGAACAGGTAGATGGTGGTATCGGCATCCTTCACCACCCACAGGGCCGGTTTCGCCAGCACCGAAGTGCAGGTGAGCAGCAGGGCGAGGCAGGCGAGCAGGCGCAGGGTGAGCGTGGTCTTCATGCCGGGAGTGTCGCGGCTGGCCCACCGCCGTTCAATCGACCGCGAGGAGAAAGTCCCGGCACCGAACCCGCGCGGCTTTCGATGGCCATCCGCGACTACAGGCCGAGCAGCAGCCAGGTCCAGTAGAGGCCGATGCCCATTTGCGTGGCGAAGGCGGTGAAGCGGGCATTGACGGCGATGACGCTGGTCGAGGTCAGATGGATGCCGGACTGGACGATCCGGGCGCCCAGCAGCCAGGGTGCGAGCGTATCCGTGACTTCCGTCCGGCCCACCACGATGGCGACCAGCAGCAGGCCGCCGAAGACCGGCAGGCTCTCGACGCAATTGGCGTGTGCGCGGGCGAGCCGCTGCATGAACGGCGAAAGATTCGAGTTGTCGGGCTTGAACTCATTCGAACGGACGCGGCCCGTGGCAACGAGGTAGCCGCGCAGCGCCTCCATGACGGCCAGCAGGAGCAGCGTCCAGGCGAGAAACAGGGTGAGTATCAAGGCTGAGGTGGTCATGTCCGGTCTGCGATTCGCGTGTGGTGATGTTTCGGGGGTGCAGGTGATTGAATCAAATTGATCACCTGCCTCTACTTTGCTCGAAGAGCCGACTTGATTTCCTCCGTTCCGTTATTTCAGTAGCGCCCGGCAAACCATGCCACCCAGTAGCGCAGGGCGTTGGCATAGCTTCGCGCGGTATTGGCCGGCGCTGCTTCTGTCAGGATGTCGTGCACGGCCGCCGCCGCGCTGGCGTCCAGCATGACCGGATCCGGCATGGGAAGGGCATCGGCGTGCGGCAACCGGTCGTGTGACGTCATATATCGATCATCTTGGCGCCCCTGACTACTGCGTCGGTCCACGGAGCGGATGCCTTGCCCGAGGTGGCCGGGTGTACGCGCCGAACTGGCCGTGCCGTTCTCGCATCGGCGGCTCGCCCCGCGCGAGCGCGTCGTCGCGCCGGAACTACACCATCGAACTAATGTCGGAGGCGAAGCTCGGATAGGCAAAGATGGTGGCCTTGATCTGCTTGGCGGTCAGGCCCGCACCCATCGCCATCGCGAACAGGTTGATTTGTTCCTCGGCACCGGGCCCCAACACATGCGCGCCCAGGATCAGGCCCGTCCCGCGCTCGACGAGCGTCTTGTAAGCGCTTCTGCGCGCCCCGACGCGCAGCGAGGAATACCAGCCACTGGTTTTCTCGAATTTGACGTCGAACTGGAGGCCGCGCTCGCGCGCCGTGGCTTCGGACAGTCCGACGGCGGCCACCGGCGGCAACGTGAACACAACACTCGGGATCGGCGGGTATCGGATCGCGTGCTCGTCTTTGCCGGCCAGTAGGTTTTTGCCCGCAATGCGTGCCTCGTAAGCCGAAACCGGCGTAAGGTTCGGACCGCTATCGGCGCAATCGCCGGCGGCGAAAATCGCGGGATTGGTGGTTCGCATGTGGGGACTCACCGTGATGCCGCGCCGACCGCTTTCGACGCCCGCCGCCGCCAGATTCAGGTGCTCGATGTTCGGCACCCGGCCGCCGCCATGCACGACACGCTCGCAGGTGAGGGTCTCGACGCCAAAGGGCGTTTCATAGGTCACGGTATATGCCTCGCCGGTCTGCTCGATCTTCCGGACCTTGGCCTGGGTTTGCAGATGGATGCCCAATGCGGTCGTGGCATCGGCCAGGAGATCGACCAGATCTGGATCGAAATTGCCCAAGGGGCGCTCGGCCATCTCCAGGACGGTGACTTCGCTGGCTCCCGCCCGCTTGGCCACATGGGCGAACTCCATGGCGATGAAGCCGCCGCCGACGAAGGCGATCTTCTGCGGCGTCTCCGGCAGCTCAAGAAACTCGGTGCTGGTGAGCAGCAGATCTTCGCCGGGGATGTTCAGCGTCATCGGCCGTGCGCCGGTAGCCAGGTGGAAGTGCTTCGCGCGCAGCGTGGCGCCGTTGACCTCGACCGTATCCGGACCGGTAAAACGCACGTCGCCGTGCAGCGTGGCCACTCCTGCGCGCTGCATTCCCGCCTCGATCCGTGACGGCATGACATCGGTAAAGCTACGCTTGAACGCCATCATGGCGGGCCAGTCGATCGAGGTGTGGGCGTCAAGCCCTTTGCCCTTCAGGTTGTGCGCCCATTCCACGCCTTCGGTGACGGCGATCAGCATCTTTTTGGGGTCGCACCCGCGCAACGCACAGGTGCCACCATAGGGCAGGCTGTCGATGATAGCGACGTTCCAGCCCGCCTTCGCGGCCATCCGGGCGACACCATTGCCACCGGTGCCGGCGCCGATCACGAGCAGGTCATAGTCGTATGTATCGGTCATGGCATTCTGTCCAGTCCCGTCTGGTTATTCAGTCGTCCAACAACGAGATCGCGCCGCCTCTGACGCCACGCTTGCAGGGGCGTCTTGTGCCCCGGGGCTTTCTGGCGCAAGTGGTCATCGTACATCGCCATGCGGCCGCCGTTCGGGCGGCACAGGGACTGGCCGTGTGGCGTTTCTTCGTCATGACGAGCGCGCGGCCCGCTCAGCGCGGCACGCGATACCCGCCGGGCACCCCGTGCGGGCTCAAGGTGAGTTGCCACAGCTGGTCGCGGCGGCTGCGGAACACCGCGGCGGAGACGGCCAGGTAGTAGCGCCACATGCGCCGGAAGCGTTCGTCGTAGCTGGCCGGCAGGCTGGGCCAGGCGGCTTCGATGTTGGCGCGCCAGGCGCTCAGGGTGCGGTCGTAGTCGGCACCGAAGTTGTGCCAGTCCTCGACCACGAACAGGTCCTCCAGTGCGACGGTGAGCTGGCTGGCGGCGGGGATCATCGAGTTCGGGAAGATGTACTTCTCGATCCACGGGTCGGGCTGCGCCGGCGCGCCGTTGCTGCCGATGCAATGCAGCAGCGACAGGCCGCCGTTCTTCAGGCAGCGGCGCACGGTTTCGAAGTAGGCGCGGTAGTTCCTGCCACCGACGTGCTCGAACATGCCGATCGAGTACACCGCGTCGAACTGTTCGTTGACCTCGTGGTAGTCCTCGAGGCGGATCTCGATCGGCAGGCCGGCGCACAGCTCGCGCGCGTAGTCGGCCTGCTGCTGCGACACGGTGATGCCGACGCCCTCGACGCCGTAGCGTTCGGCTGCGTACTTCAGTGCCTCGCCCCAGCCGCAGCCGATGTCCAGCACGCGCTGGCCGGTCTTCAGCTGTAGCTTGCGGCAGACCAGGTCGAGCTTGGCCGCCTGCGCGTCGTCGAGGTTGTCGGCCTTGGCCCAGTAGCCGCAGGAGTACACCAGGCGCTTGCCCAGCATGGCCTGGAACAGGTCGTTGCCGAGGTCGTAGTGGGCCTTGCCGATCTCGAACGCGCGCTCGCCGCGCTGCAGGTTGACGAAGCGCGCCTTGAGGTGGGCGAGCAGGGTGTCGAGCGTCTTCAGTTCCTGGTCCAGCCCGGCGGTGAGCAGGCGGGTGAACAGCGCGAGCAGGTCGTCGGCGTCCCACCAGCCGTCCATGTAGGCCTCGCCCAGGCCCAGCGAGCCGTGCGCGAACACGCGCGCGTACAGGCGCTCGTCGCGCACGCGCAGGTCGGTCGGGGCGTCGCCGTCGATGCGGATGCCGGCGTGTTCGAGCAGCTCGCTGGCGCGATTCTTCAGGTCGTCCTGGCTCATGCGTGGCCTCGCTGTAGGAAAGGCTCGTGCGGTCAGTGCCCGCCGAGTACCGCAAAGCTTGCCGGCGAATATGCATACGTTGCGTCGACGCCGGCGCGGCGCACCAGTTGCAGCAGCAGCTCGGCCTGCTCTTCGCGCAGCAGGAACTCGATCTTCACCGGCAGGTCGTCGGCCAGCTCAAAGAACTGCTCCTCGTGCAGCACGCCATGGCGGCCGAAGCCGGTGATGGCGCGGAACACCGAACCGCCGCCGATGCCATGAGCCCGGGCCTGTTCCAGCAGCCACTCGGACAGCAGCATGCCATCGTGCTTCGCGCGCGAGTGGCAGTAGAAGGTCAGATGCACGCCATGTTGCAGGGTTTCCCGGTTCATGCGGTGCTCCAGGGTTCAGTGGCGCAGCAGGCTGCGGGTGAGCGCGATGCCGAGCACGGTCATCGCCAGCGAGCCGGCCACGTGCACCGCCACGTGGCCGCTGAACCACAGATATTGCTGGCGCAGCAGCAGGGTGGCCGACTCCGCCGAAAAGGTAGAGAACGTGGTCAGCCCGCCGAGGAAGCCGGTGAACACGAACAATCGCAGCGCCGGCGACAGTGTCTGGAAGTGGTCGAACAGGCCCATCACGCAGCCCATCAGCAGGCCGCCGGCAAGGTTCGCCGCCAGTGTGCCCAGCGGCAGGGTGGGAAAGACGGGGTTGAGCAGCACGCCCAAGCCCCAGCGCAGCCAGCATCCCAGGGCGCCGCCGATGCCGATTGCCACAAATCCGTTCAAGCCCACGTGCATGCCTCCTGACAATCCAAGGTGTCCGGTTGCCGCGGCGGCAGGCACGCCTGCGCCACCGGTAACCGGGGCTGCAGGCATCATCAGCTTCGACGCGGGGCGCTAAGCGGTTGGTTCCGGCGTGCCCATGGGCACGCCGGAACGGGAGGCATGCCATCTCCGATGGGGAATCCTAGTCGATCCGGCGACCCCGCCGTCAAGCGCGGGCATCTATACTGCGCGGCCCCGCCGATGCCCCGCGCCGCCATGACCCCAGCCCGCCGTCCCGTGCGCCGCAGCCTGCCGTGGCTGCTGGCTGCGCTGTCGATGATCGGGCCGTTCTCGATCGACGCGGTGTTCCCGGCATTCCCGCTGGTCGGTGCGCGTTTCGGCGTGGATGCCGCGGCGCTGCAGCAGCTGATCAGCGTGTACCTGGCCACCTACGCCGCGATGAGCCTGTTCCATGGCGCGATCTCCGACGCGGTGGGGCGCAAGCCGGTGATCGTCGCCGGCCTGCTGGTGTATGCGGCGGCGTCGGTGGGCGCGGCGGTATCCAGCTCGTTCGCCATGCTGCTGACCTGCCGCGCGCTGCAGGGCATGTCCGCCGGCGCCGGGCTGGTGGTGGGCCGGGCGGTGATCCGCGACAGCCTGGAAGGGCCGGCCGCGCAGCGGCTGATGTCGCAGGTGATGATGATCTTCGGGGTGGCGCCGGTGATCGCGCCGATGGTCGGCGCGCTGCTGCTGTCGCTCGATGGCTGGCACGGCATTTTCTGGCTGCTGGCCGTGTTCGCGCTGTTGCTGGCGCTGGCCCTGCAGCGGTTCCTGGACGAAACCCATCCGCCGGCACGGCGCACGCGGTTTGCGCCGCGACCGCTGCTGGCCGGCTACCTGTCGTTCGGCCGCGACCGGGTGTTCTGGCCGCTGCTGGTTTCCAGCTCGGTGAATTTCGCCGGCCTGTTCCTGTACATCGCCTCGGCGCCGCACATCGTGCGCGGGCTGCTGCAGCTGTCGGCGCAGGGTTTTCCGTGGTTGTTCGTGCCAGTGGTGAGCGGGCTGATCGGCGGCGCCTGGCTGTCCGGCCGGATGGCCGAGCGCCGCAGCGCGAAGTTCACCGTGAGCCTGGGTTATGCGGTGATGCTGCTGGCGTGTGCGGCGCACCTGTTGCTGGCGCTGGCGCTGCCTGCGCCGCGGCTGCCGTGGTCGATGCTGCCGCTGATCCTGCACGCCATCGGCGTGCAGCTGGCATTCCCCACGCTCACGCTGCTGCTGCTGGACCGCTTCCCGCACCATCGCGGCGGGATCTCCTCGGTGCAGGCCTTCGCCAGCCTGATGCTGTGCAGCTTCGTGGCGGGGGTGATGTCGCCGCTGCTGTCGGGCGACATGCTGCAGCTGGCGCTGGGCGCGTCGGCGCTGACCCTGCTCGGCGTGCTGGCGTGGTGGTGGTACTACCGCATCACGCGCCGGGCGCCGGAGCAGCCGCTGGCCGACGTCGATACGGTCGCCGGGATCCAGGCGGGGATCGCCGAGCCGCGCTGAGAGGTTGTGATTTTTCCAACCTCTCAGGCCGGCCACGGCGAGGGCATGGCGAGGGCATGGATGCCCGAGTTGAGGCAACGCAGGAGCGGTTGCCCGAGGGCCGGGCATGAAACAGTCACGCCAGTGACTGTTTCATGTGAGCGAGTCCGGGCGTGTACCAAACTCGCGACTGAAGAAAACCACAGGAAGTGGTTTTCTTCACAAGCTCTGAGGCGTCGCCGCAGCGGCTACGCCGGTGAATCCGGCATGGCCGCGGGGACGCGCGCCACGGCATCCGTCAATACCAGTGCGCTGCTGTCGGCCAGGGCCCTGACCAGCGAAGGCGAGCGATAGCTGCCATCGGCGAGCCAGCGTTGCCATACCGAACCGTCGATTTTCTCGTTGACGCCGGTGCCGAGCATGCGGTCGAACGGTGGCTTGAATACCTTGTAGAGGCCGTCCATGAATTCCGCGTACGAATTGCGCGGCACGCCGCTGGCGGCGTCGTCTTCCGGCATGAACAGCGCATGGCAGGCCAGCCCGGCGGTGATCGCCTTGCGCTGCAGCCAGGCCAGCGGCAGCCCGGGCAGCGGGTCGGGTCGGCGTCTGGCACCGTCGCAGTCGTTGCCGCCGCCGACGTCAGCGTGCGCGCCGATGAACCAGCGCTGCTCGATTTCGATCTGCTCGGCCTTCTTGGAGGTCAGTGTTTCGCCGGGCTTCACCGTGTACGGGTTGCGCGTCCATACCGTGGGCGCAAAGTCGGCGCGGTGCTCGTCCAGCGCCAGCGCCTGGTAGGCGTACTTCACGATCTTGCTGAGTTCGGTGTCGTGGAACTGGTAGCGCTTGCGCGCGTAGGGAAACCACGAGGCGGTGCCCGGGATGCCGAGCGAGCCGACGGTGTCCCACACGCCGATGAAGTGGATATCGACCACGATCGAATGGTCGGCGCGGAATTCCACCGCGACCGGATCGTCGGGCCTGCAGCGGGTGTCGCGATAGACGTCGTACGCGGCAGCGACGTCGGCCCTGGCCACGCTGCCGTGGCGGTCGCAGCGGAGCAGGCCGCATTTGCGGATCATCCCGCCGAGGCTGCGTGCGGTATAGGCGCCGCGGCTGAAGCCGAACAGGTAGAGCAGGTCGCCGGGCTGCCAGGTTTCGCACAGCCAGCGGTAGCCATCGAGCACGTTGCCGGACAGGCCGTAGCCGAACGCGCCGCCAAGCAGGTGGGCGATGCCGCGCTTTACGCCCACGCCGGGAATGTAGTTGACCAGCTGCGCATGGCCGCCCGCATCGCGCGGCGCGATCAGCCGGCGCAGGCGCTCCACGTTGGTGTCCGACTCGGGCTTGTTCCAGGTGCCGTCGAACAGCAGTGCGAGCCGGCGTGCGGTCATGGTGCCTCCAGCGGGATTGCGCAGGGCAACTCTAGGCCTCGGTGCTGCGCCGGGCCAGTGCCGGGCGCAGCCCGCAGGTGTACCCTATGCGCCCTGACAACAGGCGATGGCAGACACCACGGTGGACAGGCAGGTCGACAAGGCGCACGCGTTCCGCAGGATGCATGACCGTACGGCGATCCTGTTGCTGCCCAATGCGTGGGATGCGGGCAGCGCGCAGCTGTTCGCGCAGCGCGGCTTCGCGGCGATCGCCACCACCAGCGCCGGCATGGCCTGGTCGCTCGGCTACGCCGACGGCGAGCAGGCACCGCTGACCGAGGTGCTGGCGGCGATCGCGCGGATCGTGCGGGTGGTCGACCTGCCGGTGACGGCGGACATCGAGACCGGCTATGGCGAGACACCGGAGGCGGTGGCCGCCACGGTGCGCGCGGTGATCGCGGCCGGCGCGGTGGGCATCAACCTGGAAGACGGCCGTCCCGGCCACGGCCCGCTGCGACCCGTCGCGGAAGCCGCGGCGCGGATTCGCGCTGCGCGTGGCGCCGCCGAGGCGGCCGGCGTGCCGATTGTGATCAACGCGCGGGTGGACAACTGGATGCAGCACGTCGCCGCCCCGGCCGTGCCGCTCGCCGATGCCGTGCAACGTGCGCAGGCTTATCTGGCGGCGGGTGCCGACGGCATCTATCCGATCGGGCTGGGCGACCGCGCCACACTGGCCGCGCTGGTGCGCGCGGTCGACGCACCGGTCAACGTGGCCGCCGGCCCCGGCATGCCCGACTTGGCCGAGCTGGCCCGGCTCGGCGTGGCCCGCGTCAGCACGGCCACGCGCTTTGCCACGCTGGCGCTGGCGGCGGTGGATCGCGCGGCGGCAGCGCTGCTGGAGAGCGGTCGCTTCGACGGTTTGGCCGCCACCTTCACCTATGCGGACGCACAGCGGCTGTTCGAGCGCGGCTGAGCGGCGCAGCAGTTTTTCATCGAGGAGTCTGTAGTGAGCAAGCGTATCGAGTACGGCAAGGTGGCACCCGCGGGCCTGAAGGCCATGCTGGGCCTGGAGATGTATGTGCAGGGCTCCGGCCTGGAGCATTCGCTGGTCGAGCTGGTGAAGATGCGGGTGTCGCAGATCAACGGTTGCGCGTACTGCCTGGACATGCACAGCAAGGACGCGCGCGCTGCCGGCGAGACGGAGCAGCGCCTGCACGTGCTGGCGGCGTGGCGCGAGGCGCCGTTCTACTCGGCACGCGAGCGGGCCGCGCTGGCCTGGGCCGAGGCGGTCACCCTGGTGTCGACGAACGAACTGCCCGATGCCCTGTACGAGGAGGTGCGCGCGCAGTTCGACGAAAAGGCGATGGTCGACCTCACCCTGGCCATCATCACCATCAACGGCTGGAACCGGCTGGCGATCGGTTTTCACGCAGACGTGGGCAGCTACCAGCCGAAGCCGGCGGGCTGAGCATGGCGCCGCTGCGACCCCGTCGCTGGCCGGCACCGGCTTCCGCGCTGCGGCCGCGCAGGCATGCCTGACCGACCCGTAGCGCTGGGTCGCGCCTTCTACCGGCGCGACCCGCGCGCGGTCGCCCCCGACCTGCTGAACAAGGTGCTGTTGAATGCGGACGGCCGCAGCGGTCGCATCGTGGAAACCGAGGCCTACTGCGGGGTGGCGGATCCGGCCGCGCATTCCTGGCGCGGCCGCACGGCGCGCAACGCGACGATGTTCGGCACGCCGGGGCTGCTCTACGTGTACTTCACTTACGGCATGCACTGGTGCTGCAACCCAGTGTGCGGCGAGGAAGGCGAAGGCGTCGCGGTGTTGCTGCGTGCACTGGCACCGCTGGGCGGGCTGGCCGCGATGCGGGCGGCGCGGCCCGGTTGCCGCCACGACCGCGACCTGTGCCGCGGGCCGGCGCGGCTGTGCCAGGCCATGGGCATCGGCCGCGCACAGGATGGCCTCGACCTGGTCGGCGGCGCCGGCGGCTTCAGCATCGTCGACGATGGCGTGCCGCCGCCCGTTGCGCCGGTGGCCACTACGCGCGTCGGCATTACCCGCGCGGCCGACGAACGCTGGCGCTGGTACGTGCCGGGCGAGCCGCACGTCTCGCGTCGCTGAACGGCGTCGCCGTGTTGTCGTGGCGAGCACGTGCGGTTGACGGTGGCTTGATCGCGCATGGCCCACGGTGGTCGGCATCACTCGTCCATTGCGGGGTCCGCGCCGTGCCTTACGCATCCATCAGCGAACTGCCCGACAGCGTGCGCGAGCACGTGCCGAAACATGCGCAGGAGATCTACAAGGAGGTGTTCAACAGCGCCTGGGACGACTACGCCGACGAGGATGCGCGCCGCGGCAGCGAGTCGCGCGAGGAGGCCGCGCACAAGGTGGCCTGGGCCGCGGTCAAGAAGAAGTACGAGAAGGGCGGCGATGGCGACTGGCACGCCAGGTAGCCGGGATTCGCGTGTCACGCGTGCGGCAGGCCGCGTGCCTTGAGGAAGTCGCGGGCATTGTCCGCGTCGCGCTCGAACCAGGCGCGCGCCGAACCGAGCCGGAACGTGTAGCCCCAGGCATCCATGTCGCGCATCAGGCGCTCGCGGCCCACGCCGGGCAGTTCATCGGCCAGCACGATCTGCAGGCAGCAGGTGGCGTCCTCCTCCTCGATCGAGTCGGTGGCGTCGGTATGGACGTCTGGACGTCTTTCCGGTGGCAGCACGATCAGGTGGCAGGCCTCGTGCAGCAGCGAGTGCACCGGGGTGTCGTCGCGGGCGTAGACGGTGCTGCCGATGATGCCGGCCTCCTCGTCGCCCCAGAAGCTGCCTGGAATCGGTTCACCGGGCGCCACGCGCTGGAGCTTGAGGCCGAAGCGATCGAGCAGGGCAGCAGGCGCATCGAAGCCGATCTGGCCCAGGCGCAGCACGCTGCTGGCCGGGTCGTCGCCGCGGGCGGGAGGAGTGTCGGGGAGCATGGGCGTGCGCGACGGGCGCAGGTGGCTTCGGGGCAGGAGAGGACCGGGCGACGCGGCGTCGCCAAGGACGGAATGGCGCTGGCTCAGCCGGTTTTGGCTTCGCCCTTGGTTTCGCTGCTGGCGGCCTGCTTGCCTTCCGGCAGGGTGACCGAGAGTTCGAGGATCTCGTGGCCGCTGTCGCGCTCGAAATTGATGTTGATCGCCTCGAGGTCGACGTGGACATACTTCTTGATCACTTCGAGCAGCTCGTTGCGCATCATCGGCAGGTAGTCAGGCGCACCGCGGGTGGAGCGCTCCTGCGCCACGATGATGCGCAGGCGTTCGCGCGCCACGCTGGCGGTGGCTTCGGGCTTGCGCTTGAGGAAATCGAGAATGCCCATCGTGATCAACCTCCGAATACGCGCTGGAGAAAGCCTTTCTTCGGTACGTCGATGAAGCGCAGCGGGCGCTCTTCGCCGAGGATGCGGGCGACCGTGTCGCTGTAGGCCTGGCCAGCCTGCGAGGCCGCGTCGACGATCACCGGGATGCCGTTGTTGGAGGCGGTCAGCACGTTCTCCGATTCGGGGATCACGCCGACCACCTCGATGCCGAGGATCTCCTCGACGTCCTTCACGCTGAGCATCTCGCCGATGGCCACGCGCGCGGGGTTGTAGCGGGTCAGCAGCAGGTGCTGGGTGACCGGGCTCTCGCCCTTCTCGGCGCGCCGGGTCTTGCTGGCGAGCAGGCCAAGGATGCGGTCGGAGTCGCGCACCGAGGACACTTCCGGGTTGACCACCACCACCGCGTGGTCGGCGAAGTACATCGCCAGGTGGGCGCCTTTCTCGATGCCGGCGGGGGAGTCGCACACGACGTACTCGAAGCCCTCTTCGGACAGGCCGTCGAGCACCTTCTCGACGCCCTCCATGGTCAGCGCGTCCTTGTCGCGGGTCTGGCTGGCGGCCAGCACGTACAGGTTGTCGTAGCGCTTGTCCTTGATCAGCGACTGCTTCAGCGCGGCCTCGCCGTGCACGACGTTGACGAAGTCGTACACCACGCGCCGCTCGCAGCCCATGATCAGGTCGAGGTTGCGCAGGCCGACGTCGAAGTCGATCACCGCGGTTTTCTTGCCGGCCATGGCCAGGCCGGTGGCGAGCGAGGCGCTGGTCGTCGTCTTGCCGACGCCGCCTTTGCCGGAGGTGACAACGATAATCTCAGCAGTCAAGGGCCCATCTCCGCGTAGTTGTTCTTGTTGTGGGTGGCTACAGTCTGGCAATCAGCAGCTTGTCGCCTTCGAGCCAGCATTGCACGGACTGGCCCTCGAGGTCGCCGGGAATCTGTTCGAACACGCGATACTGCCCGGCAATCGCCACCAGTTCGGCGCGAAAGTCGGAGACGAAGATGCGCGCCTTGCCGTCGCCCTGTGCGCCGGCCATGGCGCGGCCGCGCAGGCTGCCGTAGATGTGGATGTTGCCGTCGGCGATCACCTCGGCGCCGTTGGCGACGGCGCCGGTGACGATCAGGTCGCGCTCGCGCGCATAGACCTGCTGGCCCGAACGTACCGAACCGGCATGGTGCTGGGCACCGTGCATGCTGCCGGACGGCGGCGCGGACAGGATCGGCTCGCGCTGCACCGCCGGGGCCGGTTCGGCGCGCGGCGCCGGTTCGGCGGGTGACGCGCTGCCCGCGGCCGGCTCATAGGCGGCGCGGAACTTGGCGATCAGCGGCAGGCCCATGCGTTTGGCCAGCGCCTCGGTCTCGCTGGTGCCGTAGGCCAGGCCCACCGGCAGCATGCCGGCGCTGCGCACCGCCTCCAGCAGCGCGTCGACGGCGCCATCGTCGGGCAGGCCGGACAGGTGGCTCAGGTCCAGTACCACGGCAGCGCGGGCGAACATCTGCGGGGCGGCGCGCACGCGGCGCTCCAGTTCGTCGCACAGCGCGGCGGCGTCGACCCGGCGCACGCGCACGCAGGCAATACCGACCTGGCCGAAGCGCAGGTCGCAGGCATCGGTGACTTCTGCTTTTGCATTCACGGGCGCCGCTCCCCGGCGAGGCGGCGCGGGGTGGTGGCGTCGTGCAGGGCAGGACGTTCGCGCTCGGCCAGCCACGGCACGTCGGGCAGGCCGCCATGTTCGAGCCAGGTGTCGCGCACGTAGGCGTAGCTGGGCAGGTCGCGGGCGAGCAGGCTGACCTGCGGGCCGTGCTTGCCCATGCGCTGCTGGCCGACTTCCTGGAAGCCGTAGGTGCCATGGAACAGCACCACCACGTCGTCGCGCGGCTCCAGGAACACCTCGCAGGTGAGTAGCGGCACGCGCACCTCGGCGTAGCTGTGCACATCGCAATAGAAGATGCGGCCCAGGCCGTGGCGGCGGTAGGCGTTGGCGATCACGATACGGTCGATGTAGACGAACTGCGGATAGTGCTCGGCGAACCAGCGGTAGTTTGGGCTGGCGTAGTCGCCGCCTTCGCGCAAGGCGATCAGGAACCCGGCCAGGTGGCCGTCGATCTCGGCCACGCGGAAATACTCGGCGTGCTCGTAGAAATAGCGCAGCTGGGCCGCATCGAGGGCGAGGATGGAGCGACCGGCGGCATTGTTGAGCGCCAGTACGGCATCCAGGTCGTGCTCGCGCACGTCGCGGATGGCAAGGGCCATTCGTTGCTCCGCAATGGTGGATTCGGGTGCGAGGTCGGGCCACAGCCTCGCGCAATGGCCCATTATGACATGCGGCCGTGAGCCTTACATCTCGCAAGGGCACATGTAAAAGCTTCGTAAAGCCGGCATCGTCGCCCGCGGCATGACTTCCCGCGCATTGCGCGAAGCCCCGTCACGACCAATGATGCGCGGATGCGCTGGCCATTCATCAACCACATCCGCCTGCTCCGCTATGCGGGCTTCTTCACCTACCTGTCGGCGGGCACGCCGCTGGTCACCAGCTGGGCCACCGAAAGGCTCGACCAGCTGCATCGCCCGAACTTCTCGTTGCTGCTGTGGACGCTGTGCTACCTGATCTTCGGCCTGATGTACTGGCTGCTGACCAGCAACCTCGGTTCGCGCCGCTATCCGGGGCTGAAATTGCTGGGGCTGACCCTGATGACCGCGGCGGCCGTCGCGGTGGGCTGGTACAGCCACAGCGGCCTGTCGGCGATGCTGATGGTGGTGGCCTCGCTGGTGCTGCCGTGGCTGCTGCCGTTCTGGCTCGCCG
Source organism: Rhodanobacter sp. FW106-PBR-R2A-1-15 (assembly GCF_058789735.1). Classification (NCBI taxonomy): domain Bacteria; kingdom Pseudomonadati; phylum Pseudomonadota; class Gammaproteobacteria; order Lysobacterales; family Rhodanobacteraceae; genus Rhodanobacter; species Rhodanobacter sp. FW106-PBR-R2A-1-15. Next base: position 22,707 of record NZ_JBYTEM010000037.1, read on the forward strand.
CTTCCTGGCTGGTGCTGCAGCACCTGAGCCTGGTGGCGGTGTTCGCCACCTTCCCCGAATACGACCACAGTATCGCGGTGGGCTTCATCCAGGCCAGCATCTACCTGGGCATCTCGGTGCTGGTGTTCATCACCTCGACCGTGGCCAGCCAGCAGGCCGAGCAGCGCGAGGTGCAGCGTCGGCTGAACTCCGAGTTGCGCGCCACCCGCGCGCTGCTGGCCGAGTCCAGCCGGATCGCCGAGCGCATGCGCATCGCGCGCGACCTGCACGACCTGATCGGCCACCACCTGACCGCGCTGAGCCTGAACCTCGAAGTGGCCAGCCACCTCAGCAACGAGGCGGCGTGCGCGCACGTGCGCAAGGCACAGGGTACGGCCAAGCTGCTGCTGGCCGACGTGCGCGAGGTGGTCAGCGAGCTGCGCCAGGACGATGCGATCGACCTGACCCAGGCGCTGCGCAGCCTCACCGAAGGCGTGCCCGGCCTGAATGTGCACGTGATCATGCCGCCGCGCTTCAGCGTGGAGGACCCGCGCCGCGCGCAGGTGCTGCTGCGCTGCGCGCAGGAAATCATCACCAACACCGCCAAGCACGCCGGCGCGCGCAACCTGTGGCTGAACTTCGCCTACGCGGGGGAAAACCTGCTCGGCCTGCACGCGCGCGACGACGGCCGCGGCGCGGAGAACGTCGAGCCGGGCAACGGCCTGTCCGGCATGCGTGAGCGGCTGGCCGAATTCGGCGGCAGCGTGGTGCTGGACACCGGCCTCAGCCAGGGCTTTGCATTGACCGTGCGGCTGCCGCTGGGTGAGCACATCGCACTGGCGCACGCGCCGACCCGGCTTGAGCCGCCGGCGCTGAATGTGTCGTAATCTGGCAGCCGCGCGGCGCGCAAAAATGCGCCGGTGTCGGCAGCGGTCCGGCCCGGTGGCTGTCAACATCACTTTCTTGAGTCATGTCTGCCCGAGGATCCGCGATGATTTCCGTTTGTCTCGTCGACGACCAGAATCTGGTGCGCCAGGGGGTTCGCTCGCTGCTCGACCTCGCCGAGGACATCCGCGTGGTGGCCGAGTGCGCCGACGGCGCCCAGGCCGTGCAGGACATTCCGCGGGTCAAGCCGGACGTGGTGCTACTGGACCTGCGCATGCCGAACATGAGCGGGCTGGAGGTGCTGCAGGCGCTGTCCGCCCGCAACGAGCTGCCGCCGACGATCATCCTGACCACCTTCGACGACGACCAGCTGGTGCTGCAGGGGCTCAAGGCCGGCGCGCGCGGCTATCTGCTGAAGGACGTCTCGCTGGAACAGCTGGTCGAGGCGGTGCGCACCGTGGCCGGCGGCGGCTCGCTGGTGGCGCCGATGGTTACCCAGCGGCTGATGGCCGGGGTGGCGCGGATGCAGAACAGCTTCACCAGCCTGGAGCAGCCCGACCCGCTGACCGAGCGCGAGACCGAGATCCTGCGCCTGCTGTCCGGCGGCTACAGCAACAAGGAGATCGCCAACTCGCTGAAGGTGGCCGAGGGCACGGTGAAGAACCACGTGTCCAACATCCTGTCCAAGCTCGGCGTGCGCGACCGCACCCGTGCCGTGCTGAAGGCGCTGGAAATGGGCATCGTCTGAGGCGGTCGGGGCCGCTGCGGCGGCCACGCCGTGGCCCGCTTTTGGCCTTCCGGATGGCATGCGACGGGCGATAGCGTTCCGGCCCGCGAGCAAGTAACATCCGTTGCTTCGGCGTTTGCCGACCCCCTGCCGTGGCCTACGGGTGAACCCTCGGGCGGGCCCGCGTGGACGGCTGGGGCAACCCTAATCTAGGTATGGCGTAAAGACGCTTCGGAGAACTCTGGAATGATGCGTGTCTTTGAATTTCTTGCTGCCCTGGTCATTGTGGCGGTCATCGGCGTCCTGGCGGCTGTGGTCATGCCCGGCAGTGGCCACGTGGAACGCCAGCTGGTCGTCGGCAAGGACATGCGGCAGGTCTACGACGTGCTCAACAACTACCGGCGGCTGCCCGACTACTCGGTGCTGCGCTCGTACGACCCGCGCATCGAGTTCAGCTTCTCTGGCAAGACCTACGGCCCGGGCGCCGAGATCAGCTGGGCCAGTACCGACCCGAAGGTCGGCAAAGGCGGCCTGACCATTGCCAGCGCCACCCCGGATTTCAACAAGATCGACAGCAACACCAAGTCCGCCAGCATCGTCTGGAACCTGGACAACAGCTGGCGCGGCCTGGACAAGCATTTCACGCTGGACCTGGAGCGCCAGGGCAGCCGCGGCCAGCTGACCCAGGTCACCTGGTCGTATGACGTCGCCTACGGCTGGAACCTGGTCAACCGCTTCGCCAACCTGTACATCCACGGCGATCCGGACTCGTTCATCCAGTTCAGCCTGAACAACCTGCAGAACGTGCTGGCCGGCGTGCCGAACATCGACTACAGCCAGCTGATCCCGTACATCGAACAGACCCAGCCCACTCCGGTGCTGCTGGTGTCCACCTCGATCCAGCGCAAGGACGGCATGGAGGCGGTGGAAGACGCCATCGCCAAGGCCAATACTGAAATCCAGGCGGCCGCCAAGAAGCTCGGCGTGAACGTCACCGGCTCGCGCATCCTGATCACCACCAACTACGGCGACCAGACCTACAGCTTCGACGTGGCGTTCCCGATCGACTCCAGCACGCTGACCATCAACGGCCAGAGCGAGCAGCTGACCGCGGCGACGCCGCCCGCGCTGGATGCCGCCGGCGCGCCGGCCGAGGCCAGCAGCGCCGCTGTCGCCGCGGACGCCAACGCCGCCGCCGGCAGCCGCGACCGCTACGGCCGCCTGGTGGTGGACGGCAACGTGCGCGCCACGCTGGCCTTCGGCGGCGCGGCGTTGAAGGGCGTGTGGACCGGCACCTTCGCCGGCGTGCCGCAGACCCGCGACATGCTCAAGGCCTACGCGCAGACCCACGGCTACAAGTACGACGAGGTGGTCAACCGCCCGTACGACGTGATCGCCACGCCGGAAGTGAAGGATGCCGGCGGCAACATCACCGCCTACGCCAAGTACAACGTGTTCCTGCCGATCAGCAACGCGCCGGAGCACACGCCGGAGCAGGAAGCCGGCCTGCAGCCGCCGACGCTCGACGAGGGCGCCCCGGCCGCAGCGGGCTCCGCCCCGGCACCGGCCGCCAGCGCCGCCAAGCCGGCCGCGGCGGCCAGCGCGGGCAAGTAAGCCGGCATCGCTGCGGCGCATGAAAGGCCCTTCCGTTCGGAAGGGCCTTTTTCTATTCGGGCCGCGAGCCGGCGTCTTGCGGTACATTGCGGGGCGATCCGCGGCGACGGCAGGCGGGTTCGCCCGCGCCATGCGCGCACCCGCCCAGCCCACCATCGGACATGATCGAAACCGACCAGCTCACCCGACGCTATGGCAACCTGACCGCAGTGGATGCGCTGAGCATCCGTGTCGAGCCGGGGCAGGTGCTGGGGCTGCTCGGACCCAACGGCGCGGGCAAGTCCACCGCGATGCGCATGATCGCCGGGTTCCTGGTGCCCAGCTCGGGCACCGCGCGGGTGTGCGGGCACGATGTCGGCCGCGAGCCGCTGCAGGCCAAGCGCGCCCTGGGCTATTTGCCCGAAGGCGCGCCGAGCTACGGCGAGATGACCGTGCGCGAATTCCTGCAGTTCATCGCGCGCATGCGCGGGCTGAGCGGCGAGGCCGCTTACCGCCGCTTCGACGCGGTGGTGCAGCAGTTGCAGCTGGAGGAAGTGCTGGGCTTGTGCATCGACACGCTGTCGAAGGGCCTGCGCCGGCGCGTCGGGCTGGCCCAGGCGATCCTGCACGACCCGCCGGTGCTGATGCTGGACGAACCCACCGATGGCCTCGACCCGAACCAGAAGCACGCGGTGCGCCAGCTGATCGACGTGATGGCGCGCGACCGCACCATCCTGATCTCCACCCACCTGCTGGAGGAGGTGCACGCGCTGTGCAACCGGGTGGTGATCATTGCCCGCGGCAAGCTGCTCGCCGACGCCACCCCGGCCGAACTGGAGGCGCGCTCGCGCTATCACGGCGCGGTGTCGTTCAGTGCGCCGGGCAGCGGCATGTCGCAGGAAATGCTGGGCCGCCTGCCGCAGGTGGCGGCGATCGAGGTGGATCCGCTGGACGGCCGCATCACGGTGTTCCCGAAGCCGGGTGCGCGGGTGCTGGAGCCGGTGGAGACGCTGCTGCGCGAGCAGGGCCTGGAGGTGTCGGAGATCCAGCTCGAGCGCGGCCGGCTGGACGAGGTGTTCCGCCAGATCACCACCGGCGGCGACGTCGCGGAGGGGCGCGCATGAGTCCGGTCAATGCGGTGTTGCGGCGCGAGCTGCGCAGCTACTTCGTGACGCCGGTGGCGTACGTGTTCCTGGTGATCTTCCTGGTGCTGGCCGGCATCCTCACCTTCTATGCGGGCGACTTCTACGAGCGCGGCCAGGCCGACCTGCAGCCATTCTTCACGATGCATCCGTGGCTGTACCTGATCCTGGTGCCGGCGATCACCATGCGCATGTGGGCGGAGGAAGCCAAGGGCGGCACGCTGGAACTGCTGCTGACCCTGCCGCTGACGCTGTGGCAGGCGATGCTGGGCAAGTTCCTCGCCGCATGGCTGTTCATCGGGCTGGCCTTGCTGCTGACCTTTCCGATCTGGATCACCGTCAACTACCTCGGCTCGCCGGACAACGGCGTGATCCTGGCTGGCTACCTGGGCAGCTGGCTGATGGCCGGCAGCTTCGTGGCGATCGGCGCTTGCCTGTCCGCGCTGACCCGCAGCCAGGTGGTGGCGTTCATCCTGACCGCGCTGGTGTGCGTGCTGCTGATTCTGGTTGGCCAGCCGCAGGTGCTGGATTTCTTCTCCGGCACGCTGCCGCGCAAACTGATCAACGCGGTGGCGCACCTGTCCATGCTGCGGCACTTCGAGGCGATCGCACGCGGCGTGCTGGACGTGCGCGACCTGATCTATTTTCTGCTCAGCACGCTCGGCTGGCTGGCCGCCGGCGTGTTGCTGCTCGACCTGAAGCGGACGCGCTGACCCCATGCCCCGCTCGCGCCTGCATCGACTGCTTGCCACCCCGCTGCACCTGACCCGGCGCGGTGCGCTGTACGGTGCGCTGGCGCTGCTGCTGCTGCTGTTCGTGCCGCTGATCGTGGCCAGCAGCCGCTGGTTGCATGCCTCGCGGGTCGACCTCACCACCGACAAGCTGTACACGCTGACGCCGGGCACGCTGCACATCGTCGACACGCTGCAGCGGCCGTTGCGGCTGACCCTGTACTTCTCCGAACACGCCACCCGCGACCTGCCGCAGCTACGCAGCTACGAGCAGCGCGTACGCGAGATGCTGCAGGAGATGGTGGCGCGTTCGCATGGGCGCATCCGGCTGCAGATCATCGACCCGGTGCCGTATTCCGACGACGAGGCCAGCGCCGAGGGCAACGGCCTGACCGCAGCGAACGGCGGCAGCAACGGCGAGCGGGTGTTCTTCGGCCTGGCCGGCAGCGCCATGTCCGGCGGCCTGGAGAACGAGGCCATGGACGATCGCATGCCGGAGAAGGCACTGGCGATCGCGTTCTTCGATCCGGCCCGCGAGGCCTTCCTGGAATACGACATCGCCAGGCTGCTGTACGAGTTGAACCAGACCAGCAAGCCGCCGATTGGGGTGATCAGTTCGCTGCCGGTGCGGGGCAACCCGGTGCTCGGCGCGCCGCCGTGGGCGGTGTTGCAGCAGTTGGGCCAGCTGTTCGACGTGCAATCGCTGGATGCATCGACGTTGCGCAGCATCGATGAGCACATCAAGGTGCTGTTGCTGATCCACCCCAAGCGGCTGCCGCCCGATGCGCAGTACGCGATCGACCAGTACGTGCTGCGTGGCGGCCACCTGGCGGTGTTCGTCGACCCTGATGCGGAGCTCGACGCCTCGCCGTATGCGCCGGACAGCACCACCTTTCCCGACCACGGCTCGGACCTGCCGCGGTTGTTCAAGGCCTGGGGTGTGAGCTACGACCCGCACAAGGTGGTGCTGGACCGCGCCCGCGCGCTGCAGATCGAACTGGCCGGCAGCAGCCTCAACCATCCGGCGATGCTCGACCTGGGCACGCAGGAGCTGAACCGCAACGACGTGGTCACCGCCAGCCTGCAGCGGATCAACGTGTCCACCGCCGGCTACTTCGACCTCGCCGCGAATGCGCACGCGCGGCTGCTGCCGCTGCTGCAGAGCAGCGCCGAGGCCGAGGTGGTGCCGACCCAGCGGGTGCTGGACGCGAGCAGCGACCCCACCTCGCTGCTGCAGGATTACAAGCCCGACAACGCGCACTACGTGCTGGCGGCGCGCCTGCGTGGCACCTTCGACAGCGCGTTCCCCGAGCGTGCCGGCGTGGCGGGCCACCGCGCCAGGTCGGCGCCGGATGCCGAGGTGATCCTGGTCGCCGACACCGACCTGCTCAGCGACCGGCTGTGGGTGGAGCCGCAGACCATCCTCGGCCAGACCATGATGCGGGTGTTCGCCAACAACGGGGATTTCGTCACCAACCTGGTGGACAACCTCAGCGGCTCCTCGGCGCTGCTGTCGATCCGCGGGCGCTCCACCTCGCAACGGCCGTTCACGCGGGTGCAAGCGCTGCGCAACGTGGCCGACCAGAAGTTCCTGCAGAAGGAACACGAACTGGAACGGGAGCTGGCCGACACCCGCCGCCGGCTGGATGAACTGCAGCCGGCCAAGGGCAGTCATGCCAGCACCGCCACCACCGAGCAGCGCCGCGAGATCGAACAGTTCCGCCAGCGCCAGCTGGCGATCAACAAGGAACTGCGCGACGTGCAGCACCAGCTCAATGCCGAGATCGACGCACTGGGCCTGCGCCTGAAGTTCATCAACATCGTGCTGGTGCCGGCGTTGGTGGTGCTGCTGGGCCTGCTGTATGGCTGGCGACGAACCCGCCACGGCCGGCGGCGGCGTTGAGTCGGCTCTTGCGCGGCAACCCGGCGCAAGCCCGAGGCTGACTCCTCCGGCGCGCGGCATTATGCTTGGCGGTCGCCGGCCGTTACCGGTGCAGACCGAAGTGCCGTTGCAGTGACCGCTACCTTGCTGAAATGGATCGTGCCGTGGGAGTTCTCGTGGGTGCTGCTCGCGTGCTTCGTGACGGCCGCCGTGCTGTACCTGCGCGGCAGCCGCCGGCGGTCGGTGGGTTTCGGCCGCAAGCTCGCGTTCTGGTGCGGCATGGCGATCATCTACCTGTCGCTGCACACCTATCTGGATTACTACGCCGAGCATGAGTTCTTCATGCACCGCATCCAGCAGCTGCTGTTGCATCACATTGCGCCGTTGCTGATCGTCACCGCCTATCCGGCCACGGTGCTGCGCGCCGGCCTGCCGCTGGCGTGGCGGGTGCGCCTGCTGCGGCCGCTGCAGCGTTCATGGCCGTGGCGGCTGGTCGGCGGGGTGTTGCTGAATCCCACCGTGGCGACGCTGCTGTTCATCGTCTTCATCCTGATCTGGCTGATCCCGTCGATGCAGACGCTGGCGATGCTGGACTGGCGCATCTACCGCTTCATGAACTGGAGCATGCTGGTCAGCGGCTTCGCCTACTGGTCGCTGGTGCTCGATCACCGGCCGCATCCGCCGGGGCGGATGACCGCCGGGCTGCGCGTGCTGTCGCCCGCGATCACCATGACGCCGCAGATCGTCGCCGGCGCGATCGTCACGTTTTCCAAGACCGACCTGTACCCGATCTTCGAGATCTGCGGCCGCGCGTTCATCTTCAACGTGCTGACCGGGCAGCTGATCGGCGGCGTGATCATCTGGGTGCCGTCGGCGCTGGTGGAGTCCATCGGCGGCCTGATGGCCTTGCGCATGTGGTTGCGGCTGTCGCGCCATGGCCGCTTGCCGCGCAAGCCGCTGCCGCGGCCTGCCGCGCGCCATGCGGCCGCGGTGGATGCGAGCGCGCCGGACTGAGAACTTCGCTGCGGCTCAGTGGCCGTGCGGCATGGCGCCGTGGTCCATCGTGCTGTGATTCATCGCCGGCATGGCGTGCTCGTCGCCCGCGTCCATGGCATTGGCCGGCCGTGCGATGAAGTCGGTGGCCAGCGTGCTGCCGTCGGCGAACTGCAGCGTCAGCGTCACCGTGTCGCCGGGTTTCACTAGTGCATGCGGCCGCATCAGCATCAGGTGGTAGCCACCCGGCGCCAACTCCACCTTGCCGTGTGCGGGTACGTTCAGCGCGTCGACCATGCTCATGCGGCTCATGCCGCCTCCGCGCGAACTCTGGTGCAGCATCACCTCGGCATAAACCGTGCTGCCGGCGCCGCGCAGCGCGACTGGCTGGTCGCCGTCGTTCTCCAGCGTGACGTAGGCGCCGGCCGGCAGTGCGCCCGGCAGCACGCGGATCCAGGCGTGGCTGGCGCGGACGTGGTCGGCATCGGCGGCGTAGGCGCCGCCGGCCAGCAGCAGGCCGGCCAGCAGCAGTGGCAGGGCGGCTGACTTCAGGCGGGATGACTTCATGACGTGGCTCCGGTGTCGAGCAGCAGGTGCAGGTCGTGCACCAGGTCGTCTTGCGAGGCGGACGGGGTGGCCAGCAGACGGGCGCGGCCGTCGCGGTCGAACACGTAGATCGCCGAGCTGTGGCTGACTTCGTAGCTGCCGTCGGGCGAACTGGGTTCGCGGGTGAAGGCCGAGCGGTAGCGCTTGCTCAGCGCCTCGACGCTGCGCGCATCACCGACCAGGCCCACCGACCGCTTGTCGAACGCGTTGACGTAGCCGTGCATGATCGCCGGCGTGTCGCGCGCCGGGTCGACGCTGACGAACAGGATGCGCGCACCGTCGGCCAGCGGTCCCAGCCGCTGCATCACCACGTGCAGTTGCGCCAGGGTCAGCGGGCAGACGTCGGGGCAGTGCGTATAGCCGAAGTACAGCAGCACCACCTTGCCGCGGTAGTCGGCACCGGTGACGGCCTTGCCGTTGTCGTCGGTGAGCTTGAAATCGAGGTCGGGCATGTGCCCGCTGATATTGGTCAGCCGCAGCGGCAACGGTTCGCTGCGATGGCAAGCGCCCAGCAGCACGCCGGTGGCGAGCAGCAGGAGCAGCAGGGCGGGGCGCAGCCAGTGGCGGGGCTTCATGCGAGAATCCTGGGTGTTCACCTATTCAAGCATACGACACCGGCCGCATGGCCGGGTTCGTCCGGGCCGGATACGCACGATGCGAGCACCTGTCACTTCCCGCGTTGCCCTGCTGGTCGGCCTGGCCGGAGCCAGTGCGGTGCTGCTGGGTGCGTTCGGCGCGCATGCGCTGCGCGGCGTGCTTGATGTCCGTAGCAATGAGCTGTGGCGCACGGCGGTGGACTATCACGCATGGCATGCGTTGGCGCTGGCCGTGGCGGTGGGACTCGGGCGCGGCCGCAGCGGACGTCTTGCGGCCGTGGCCTTCGCTGTCGGCATCGTGCTGTTCAGCGGCAGCCTGTACGCGCTGGCGCTGGGCGTGCCGCGCTGGGCCGGAATCATCACGCCGTTTGGCGGCGTGGCCTTCATCCTCGGCTGGCTTGCGCTCGGCTGGGCGTTGCGCACGCGCGACGAATAGTTCTTGCGGCTGTCATCCGCCGGTCATCGCCGCTTGCGATGGTGCGGGGCATGAACCCGCAGATCGTCCTTCGCCAATGGCCCGCCGTGGCGTGGTCGCCAGGCCGCTTCTCCCGCGGCATGGCCGGCGCCGCGCTGCTGCTGGCGTTGGCGGCAGCGCCGTTGTGGTGGTGCTGGCCGGTTGCCGGTCGCGCGGCGGGAACACCGTCGACGTCGTCGCTGGTGCACTGGCAGGACGCAGCCCACGACTGGCTGCTGGTGGTCGACCCGGCGACCCGCGAACTGGTGGTCTACGACGCCGCCAGCGGTCGTCCGCTGCAGCGGCTGGGCGCTGACGACGGCCTGCCGGAGGTGCAGTCGATCGCGCGGCAGGGACCATGGCTGTGGGTAACGGGCAAGCAGCATCCGACGGTGCGGCTGAAGCTGCCGCAGTTGCAGGCGGTGGCCGCCAGCGGCCGCTGAGCGGCGGGTCAGGCGGTACCGGTCAGCGGCAGTGCCACGTGCAGCACCAGATCGGCGCAGAAGTGCGCCAGCATCGCGTGCTCCAGCCCGTACTTCCAGAACAGTCCGCCGCAGGCGATGCCGACCACGGCATTGAGCAGGACGATGCGCGCGAGCAGCAGCGGCGTGCCGAGCAGGCCGGCGGCATGCGCAGCGGGCAGGTGGCCGATGCCGAACAACAGCGCGGCCAGCACGATCGCCAGCACGAACATCCACGGGCGCGCCACGCGCCGGTTGCCGCGCGCCAGCAGCCAGACCAGTGCGCTGATCGGCAGCAGCCGCATCAATATTTCTTCCACCGTGCCGCCGTAGAACGAGGCCAGCGCGCCCCGCCACGCCGGGATGGCAACGTGGGCGTGTCCGGCGCTCGCCTGCGGGCCGAGCAGCGACAGTCCCGCCACCAGCAGCGCTGCGGCCACGCCGAGCAGGCCGGCCAGCCACCAGCGCGAGTGCCACGCCGGATCGCGCGGCCGCCGGTACACCCAGGCGCGCAGCCAGGGCGCATCGAGGCCATACGGCGCGCCCAGACGCAAGCCGAGCCAGCCCAGCAGCCAGCACAGCGCGCCAGTCTCCACCACCGCTTGCAGCACGATGACGGGCAAGGGCAACGGCGCTGCGGCGAACTGCTGCGGCATCAGCACCATCGCGTAGGGCATCAGCGCCAGCGTAGCCAGCGCGCCAGCGAGACCGAGCAGCGCGGCGAGCTTCAGGTGCGGGCCGCTGACCGGCGGGTGGGCAGGCATGCGCTCGTCCTCCTTCGTGGGTTGCTCAATCGGCGTCGTGGTCGTCGGCCGCCGGCCTCGCCGGACCGGCCTTCAGCCGGCCGGCCTTGCGCAGCGCCTCGCGCAGCACGTACTCGATCTGCGCGTTGAGGCTGCGCAACTCGTCGTCGGACCAGCGCTGCATGGCCTCCAGTACGGCAGCGCTGATGCGCAGCGGATAGGCTTTTTTCTCGCCGGCCATCGCGACGATCAGTACAAGGTGCCGGTGTTCAGCACCGGCTGGGTGCCGCGCTCGCCGCACAGCACCACCAGCAGGTTGCTGACCATGGCCGCCTTGCGCTCCTCGTCCAAGCTCACCACGCCGCGTCGGTTGAGCTGGTCCAGTGCCATGGCGAGGTGGCTGATGCGCGCCTCGACCACCTGCATGCCGGCCTTGCCGAGGCGGGTCTGGGGCGATGCCGGTCTGCATCAATTTATGGCGATAGATCTCCGGCAAAAGCATCATTGGTGAGGTAGGGCTATGCAGCTTTATATCCTGCTCGTGTCTCAAGCAAAGTATGCTGGAGAGGAGGAGCGTGTTCATCATGTTTGGCGGTTGCTATTGTGAGATTTGTAACCAGTGCTTCGGTGATGGGATTTCTATTTTTTTTGCTCCCTCCAACATGATAAAAATGTCCGCGTGTAAGGATATTATGTGCTGACCACAATGACTTCACATAATCATTTTCACGATAATCGTTGTGGTGCCACGTCGATAAAATAAAGATTCCAGAGGTGCTGGAAAGATGACGGAATAGTTCCCGTTCGTCAGCATCATTCCACCCATTGTAGTAATCGGCATGTCTGTCAATGTATGGCGGGTCGCAATAGATGATGTCTTCACTAGATGCTTCAGTGATGGTCTTGCTAAAGTCCTGACATTTGAATACAAAATTTTTAGATTTAATTATTCTGTCCACCCATGCGATTTGATTGATTATTTTTGTAACATATGACTGCGCAAATCGTTGTGGTTTTCTACAAAAAGGAATATTAAAAATTCCCTTTCGATTAAACCTGATCATACCATTGAATCCGGCGCGACTTAGAAACAGGAAGTCAAGCGACGAGTGTGACTTGTTAAATCTATCCCTGATCGAGTAGTAATGGTCTTCACCCCTCGTCAAGAGCAGATTGCCTTCGTGCTCTAGATAATCTTTTGCTATTTCAGTAGTTATCTTTCGAGCAGCAATTGAAGAGTAAAAATTTATTAAATGTGGATTTGTGTCGCATAGAATGGCGTGTTTGGGAGCGATATTAAAGGCTACTGCGCCGGTGCCCATGAACGGTTCAATCCATGTGCCATTGAAATTATGAGGGACTAAGCTGTTTATCCAAGGGACAAGCTTGGTTTTTATGCCTTGCGACTTAATTGGGGGCGCGCCAATTTTCATGTTCATTCCTGATCGGCTTCTTTGCCAACGATAAGTAATATATCGCCACCTTTGTATTCCACGAACTTCCGAAGCGTAGAAATAACACTCGTTTTTCCCGTACTGTTTTTAACAGTGATTTTCTTGTAATTCATCCAGTACTCATCAAACCAGTCTTCTCCGAGCCTAGAGAACATTCCACGACCGTTAATAATGTCATTAATGTTTTTAATGCTTCCTATGTTCGCAGTATTTCCACTGCCGCCCTTATCGCTTGCAATTTGCCATTTTTCTGCCACGAAGAAGCTAAAATTTTTTACTACTGATGTGATGGACTGAAGTTGGTTGAATTTGAATACTTTCGTTTCATCTATTGACGCGGCATCCGCCCTGTCATAAATTATGCCGAGGCAAAAGTGACCGGAATAATCGCTGTAGGGGAATTGGATATTTTTTTTGCTAGTGCGATCTTCAAAATATTTACCATGAGAGCCAAGTGTGAAGCCGTTGCATAGGTGAGGCTTCTTTGGATTTCGGTACGTAGTCTTAAAATCGACTGCGAATTTCACCAATTCATCATTTTTTTTGACGAAGGATATGTCTGGGTAGTAGTTTTGGTGATCTGCAAGGACTATTTTATATCCATTTATTTGTGCAAAATTTAAGATTTTTGAAAAGAGATGAATTTCAAGAACCTTGGATACAATTTTTGTATCTGAAGAGATCGTGTATATATTCTCGAATGCGTCGATGAATCCCTTTACGGTCCATTGACCATCCACTGAGCTGACATGAGCTCCTAATTCAGCAACAAGACCTTTGAGGAGATTCGCAAAAATTTCTTTTTCCGTTCTTTTCATAAATGCTTGGCCACCGTGCCGAACGTTCTCGGGTGATTTACTGTCAAGTTTTGACTTTAACCGATTTGCTTCAGTCCCTGATGCAAGGACTGTGCTCAGCGCTGACGGCGCACGTGTCTACAATAGCAATTTGTCCTCCCGCGGAGAACCCGATGAAACCTTTCGGCACGCCCCATTCCGACCACGCGCTGCGCGTGCTGCTGCTGGGCGCCGGCGAGCTGGGCAAGGAGGTGGCGATCGAGCTGCAGCGCTACGCGGTGGAGGTGATCGCGGTGGATCGCTACGCGAACGCGCCGGCGATGCAGGTGGCCCATCGCAGCCACGTGATCGACATGCTGGACGGCCAGGCGCTGCGCGCGGTGATCGAGCGGGAAAAGCCCGACGTGGTGGTGCCGGAGATCGAGGCGATCCACACGCCGACCCTGATCGAACTGGAGAAAGAAGGCCAGCGGGTGATCCCGACTGCCCGCGCGGCGTGGCTGACCATGGACCGCGAGGGCATCCGCCGGCTGGCCGCCGAGGAACTCAGGCTGCCCACCTCGCCCTACCGCTTCTGCGACGACGAGGCGCAATACCGCGACGCGGTGGCCGCGATCGGCTACCCGTTCGTGATCAAGCCGGTGATGAGTTCGTCGGGCAAGGGCCAGAGCGTGGTGCGCAGTGCCGACGCGCTGCAGCGCGCGTGGGATTACGCGCAATCCGGCGGGCGCGCGGGCAAGGGCCGGGTGATCGTCGAGGGTTTCGTCGACTTCGACTACGAGATCACCATGCTCACCGTGCGGCATGTCGACGGCGTCAGCTTCTGCGCGCCGATCGGCCATCGCCAGGAAGAAGGCGACTACCGCGAGTCATGGCAGCCGCAGCCGATGAGCGACGCCGCGCTGGCCGAGGCGCAGCGGCAGGCTGCCGCGGTCACCGGTGCGCTGGGCGGCTGGGGCGTGTTCGGCGTGGAGTTCTTCGTCAAGGGCGACGCGGTGATCTTCTCCGAGGTCAGCCCGCGGCCGCACGACACCGGCCTGGTCACGCTGATCTCGCAGGAGTTCTCCGAGTTCGCGCTGCACGCGCGGGCGATCCTCGGCCTGCCGATCCCGGTGATCCACCAGTACGGGCCGGCGGCGTCGTGCGCGGTGCTGGTCGAAGGCGCCGGCGCCGGGCCGCGCTACCACGGCGTGGCCGCGGCGCTGGCCGAGCCGGATACGCAGCTGCGCATCTTCGGCAAGCCCGCGGTGAAGGGGCGCCGGCGCATGGCGGTGACGCTGGCGCGCGGGGCCACGCTGGAGGCGGCAGTGGGCAAGGCGGTGCGTGCGGCGGGCCATCTGCGCATCGAGCTGTGAGCGCATCCGCCTGAACGAGTCCATGCGATAGGCTTGGCGATGGCGGCCGCGTCGTCGCCACCGGTATTCGACTGAGAGGTTGTAATTTTTTCAACCTCTCAGGTCGGCCAGGGCGATGGCATGGCGATGGCATGGATGCCCGAGTTGAGGCAACGCAGGAGCAGTTGCCCGATGCCCGAGTTGAGGCAACGCAGGAGCGGTTGCCCGATGGCGACTGAAGAAAACCACAGGATGTGGTTTTCTTCACAAGCTCTGACGGTAAGGAGAGGCAGGATGGAATCAAGCGGCTTTGCGCACTGGCTGGTGGTGCTGGTCGAACTGGTCACGGCTTTTGCCCTGCTGCTGCTGGCCCTGGCGGTGGTGGTGCTGGCGGTGACCTGGGTGGTCGACCGCAACCAGACCGGCAACGCGGTGCTGCGCAACTTTCCGGTGGTCGGCCACTTCCGCTACTGGTTCCTGCACCTGGGTGAGTTCTTCCGCCAGTACCTGTATTCCAGCGACCGCGAGGAGCTGCCGTTCAACCGCGCGCAGCGCACCTGGGTCTACCGCGCGGCGAAGAACGTGGACAACACCAACGCGTTCGGTTCCAGTCGCGACCTGCGCGCCGAGGGCGTGCCGTTCTTCGTCAATGCGCCGTTCCCCGACCTGGGCGTGGACCACGTCGAGCCGGTGCCGGTGACGATCGGCCCGTATGCGCGCGAGCCATACAGCCACGCGGCGTTCTTCAACATCTCGGCGATGAGTTTTGGCGCATTGTCGGCACCAGCGGTGCGTGCGTTGTCGCGCGGCGCGGCCAAGGCGGGCATCTGGATGGATACCGGCGAGGGTGGCCTGGCGCCGTACCACCTCGAAGGCGGCTGCGACATCATCTTCGAGATCGGCACGGCCAAGTACGGCGTGCGTACGCCGGACGGCAAGCTCGACGATGACAAGCTGCTGGCGATCTGCGCCCACCCGCAGGTGAAGATGGTCAGCATCAAGCTGGGCCAGGGCGCCAAGCCCGGCATGGGCGGCCTGCTGCCCGGCGCCAAGGTCACCGCCGAGATCGCGGCGATCCGCGGTATTCCGGTCGGCGAGGATTCGCAGAGCCCGAACCGACACCTCGACATCGGCAATGTCACGCAACTGATGGACAGCATCGGCCATATCCGCGAGCTCACCGGCAAGCCGGTCGGCTTCAAGGCGGTGCTGGGTGGCGTGGAGTGGATCGGCGAGCTGTGCGATGAGGTGAGGAAGCGCGGTATCGCGAGCGCGCCCGACTTCATCATCGTCGACGGCTCCGAGGGCGGCACCGGCGCGGCGCCGCAAACCTTGATGGAAGGCGTCGGCCTGCCGCTGCACGAGGCCTTGCCGGCGCTGCTCGACATGCTGATCGTCAAGGGCCTGCGCCAGCGTATCAAGGTGGTCTGCTCGGGCAAGTGCATCACCGCCTACGACGTGGCGTGGGCGCTGTCGCTCGGCGCGGACTTCGTCAACTCGGCGCGCGGCTTCATGCTGGCGCTGGGCTGCATCCAGTCGCTGCAGTGCAACCGCAACACCTGTCCCACCGGCATCACCACGCAGAACCCGAAACTGCAGCGCGGCCTGGTGGTCAGCGACAAGAGCGAGCGGGTGTACCACTACGCGAAGAACCTGATGCACGAGGTCGGCATCATCGCGCACAGCTGCGGCGTCAGCGAACCGCGCCAGCTCAGGCGCAGCCATTGCCGCGTGGTCGGCGACGACGGCCTGTCGATCCCGCTGGAGCAGCTGTTTCCGTATCCGCAGGCAGACGCCCGGGCCCAACGCCTGTAGGAGCGCACCCCCGGATCGAGTCCGGGGCAGGCTCTGTGCGCGATGCTATTCGCTCTGGTCGACATCAGAGCATCGCGCACGACCGAAGGAAGTCCCTTGTGGACAGGGTGCGCTCCTACGGCATCGCCTGCCAGCCTTCGGCGGTGCGGATCTGCAGCGGCTTGAAGCGCCGCTTGTAGTCCATCTTCGGGTGGCCGTCGATCCAGAAGCCCAGGTACAGCCAGGGCAGGCCGCGACGGCGGCACAACGCCACCTGCTGCAGGATGGCGCAGGTGCCGAGGCTGCGTGCGGTCTCGTCGGGGTCGTAGAAGGTATAGACGGCCGACGCGCCGTTCGGGCAGACGTCGGTAACCGCCACCGCGAGCAGACGCTCGCCCAGACGCAGCTCCATGAACAGGGTGGGGCTCCACGGTGCGGTGAGGAAGCGGCGGAAGTCGCTGGCTTCTGCATCGTCCATGCCGCCGCCGGCGTGGCGGCTCTGCAGGTAGCGCTCGTACAGCGCGTGGCGCTCGCGGTTGTAGCCGGGGATCGACTCGCTGAGCACGAGGTCGGCGTTGCGCTTCAGACAGCGGCGCTGGGCGCGGTCCGGCTGGAAATTCGCCACGTCGATGCGGCACGGCGTGCAGGCATGGCATTGCGCGCAGTGCGGGAAGTACAAGTGGCCGCCGGCGCGGCGGAAGCCGCGTTCGAGCGCCGGGCCATACAGCTTGTCGAGGTTCGGCGCGGCCGGGTCCAGCACCAGGTTCTGCGCCGTGCGGTCGGCGTAGTAGCCGCACGCGTGAGGCAGCGTCTGGAACAGGCGGACTTGGTCGGAACGGCGCATTCCCCGATTCTATGCCGCACGCCGCGACGGCGCATCCCGGGGGGTGTTACATGCGCAGGAAGCGCAGCATCGCCACGGCCAGCACCGCCAGCACCACCAGCAGCACGATGCGGCGCACCCGCGTTACCGTGCGGTTGCGCCGGTCCAGCGGGCTGGGGTTGCGCGCCGCGGCCAGTTCCTCGCCGTGGCGCACCACCGGCTCGATGCCGATCTGGCGCAGCAGCGCGCGCGCCCTGGGGTAGTCGTCGGCGTGGGTGATCCACACCTGCGCCCAGCGGCCGCGATCATCGTTGCGCGCCGAGTAGCTGAAACGCTGGTAGCTCGGCCGGTTGTAGTTGGAGCGGTTTTCCACCGTCGCGGCGATGCCGTGCTCGGCCATCAGGGCGACCACGGCGTCGACGCTTTCCGGGCGGGGCGAGGTGTAGATCTGACGCATGCGGCGATTCTACTCAATCGCCGCGCACGCGGATCAGCCCTTCCTGCGCGGAGGAAGCCACCAGGCGACCGTCGCGGCTGAAGATCTGCCCGCGCGCCAGGCCGCGCGCGCCCTGCGCGGTGGGACTATCGAACGAGTACAGCAGCCATTCGTCGACGCGGACCGGACGGTGGAACCACAGCGCGTGGTCGAGGCTGGCCATCTGCACGTTGTGGGTCATGTAGGAGATGCCGTGCGGCAGGGTAGCGGTGCCGATCAGGTGGAAATCGGAAGCATAGGCCAGCAGCGCGCGGTGCAGGATCGCCGCGTCGTCGATCGGCGAGGTGAGCCGGAACCAGATGTGCTGGATCGGCGGGCGCTTGACCGGGTGCATCTCGTCGCGTGGCCACACCTGGCGGAACTCGAACGGGCCGTCGATGCCAAGCCAGCGTTGCAGCTTCACCGGCAGCCGCACCAGCTCGTCCGGCGGTAGCGGATGCAGCGGCTCGATGTCTTCCGGCGCGGGCACCTCGGGCATGCTGATCTGGTGTTCCACGCCCGGCTCGGGCGCCTGGAACGAGATCGAGCCGTTCAGGATCGGCTGGCCGTGCTGGATCGCCACCACCCGGCGCGAGGAGAACGTACCGCCGTCGCGGGTGCGTTCCACGCTGTAGATGATCGGCGCCTCGATGTCGCCGGCACGCAGGAAGTAGGCATGCAGCGAATGCGCCTCGCGCGAGGGGTCGACGGTCTGCTGCGCCGCCGACAGCGCCTGCCCCAGCACCTGGCCGCCGAACACGAAGCGCGTGCCGATGTCGCGGCTCTGGCCGCGGAACAGGTTGTCTTCCAGTCGCTCCAGGCGAAGCAGCTGGACCAGTTCGGCGACGTGGTCTTCGCTCATGGCGGATCCCTGCAAAAGGGTGCCAGTATAGCGGCGGCGGCCTGCGTCCGGGCATGGCGAAGTGTGTGGCGGGGCGTGGTCGAGTCTGGCGATCACCGAACGGGGCGACGGGCATCGCCACCTGCGCAGCGGGCGCGCAGGGCGCGTCTAGCGCAGCCGCTTGAGGCCGCTGGCGGGCACGATGGCATCCCATGGAAAGCGCGGGCCGGGGTCGAGCTTGCGGCGGATCTGTCGCGCAGGATCGTCGCTGGCGGGCATCAGATCGGTGTCCAGCTCCTCGTGGCCGGCGATCCGGCGCAGGTGCGGGAACTCCGCGCGCAACTGCGCCAGCAGGGCGAGCAACGCGTCGATCTGCGCGGCGGGGTAGGGCTCGGTCATGGTCTGGCGGCGCGAGTCGAACCAGTCGGGATAGCGGCCCGCGTTCACCAGCTCGATGCCGATGGAATTCGGATTGTGCCCGCGCACGTGATGGGCGATGCGGGTGCCGGGTACGTAGCGATACACCGCGCCGTCGCGGTCGACGTAATAGTGGCCGCTGTTGCCGGTACCGCTGGCGTGCAGCGCGCGTTCGCCGTATTCGCGCGCGGTGGCCAGGTCCGGCAGCTCGGTGCAGTGGATCACCACCAGCTCGACCGCTGCGGCCGGACGTTCCGGCAACAGGTCGACGTAGGGCAACGGCTGGTCGTGGATGGTCAATGGCATCGGCCAAGTCTCGCATGCGGCGGGCGGGGGCGAAAACGCTGCCTGTTACCATGCACGCCTCGGCTTTCGGCACTTTCCACGGAGACCGCCATGCGCGGCCAGATCATTCTTTCGCACGGCTCGGATTCCGGGCCGGACGCCACCAAGGTCAGCGCGCTGGCCACTCTGGCCGAATCGCTGGGCTGGCGCACGCAGCGGCCGGACTACCGCGCCGACGACGCACGCGGCTTTGCCGGTTCGGTGGCGCCGCGGGTCGCTCGCCTGCGCGCCACCATCGAGGCGCAGGATGCTCCGCCGCTGCTGGTCGGCTCCAGCATGGGTGCTTTCGTCTCCGGGCTGGTCTCGCTGGATGTGCCAGTGGCCGGTTTGCTGCTGCTGGCCACGCCCAGCGAAATCCCCGGCTACGCACGCAAGTTCGACTTGCGCGAGGACGTGCCCGCGCTGCTGATCCACGGCTGGCGCGACGAGATCTGCCCGCTGGCCGGCGTGCACGCGTTCGCCGCGAAGCGCCGCCTGCCGCTGCTGGTGCTGGACGACGACCACCGGCTGGGTTCCAGCATGGGCATGATCGCGGCGCAGTTCCGCGGCATGCTCGACCAACGGGCGGCGGCCGCATGAGTCAGTACTTCGCCACCTGCCCGAAAGGCATGGAATACCTGCTGCGCGACGAGCTGGCTGCACTGGGTGCGCTCGACGTGCGCGAGGCGCTGGCCGGCGCGCACTTCGCCGGCACGCTGGAAACCGCATACCGGGCCTGCCTGTGGTCGCGCCTGGCCAGCCGCATCCTGCTGCCGCTGGCCGAGTTCGACGCCGCCGACGACGAGGCACTGTACCGCGGCGTGCAGGCGATCGACTGGAGTGAACATCTGGCCGCGCACGCCACCTTCGCGGTGGACGCCGGCACCGCATTGAGCAAGCTGACCCACAGCCAGTTCATCGGCCTGCGCGTGAAGGATGCCGTGGTGGACCAGTTCCGCCAGCGCGACGGCTCGCGCCCCGGCATCGACACCGAGGAGCCGGACATCCGCATCAACCTGCGCCTGCGCCGCGACCGCGCGATCGTGTCGCTGGATCTGGCCGGCTCGCCGCTGCACCGGCGCGGTTGGCGCGAGGAGCAGGGCGAGGCGCCGCTGAAGGAAAACCTCGCCAGCGCGATGCTGCTGCGCGCGCATTGGCCCGAGGTGTACGCCGCCGGCGGAGCGCTGCTCGACCCGATGTGCGGTTCCGGCACGCTGCTGATCGAAGGCGCGTTGATGGCGGCCGACGTGGCGCCCGGCTTGCGCCGCGAATACTTCGGCTTCCTCGGCTGGCAGCAGCACGATATCGCGCTGTGGCGCAGCCTGCTGGACGAGGCGCAGCAGCGCGCCGAAGCCGGCCTGCGTGCGCTGCGCCCCTGCTTCTTCGGCAGCGACGCCGACCCGCGCATGGTGCAGACGGCCAAGCGCAATGCGCAGCAGGCGGGCGTGGCCGGCTTCTTCACCCTGGACCGGCAGGACATGGCGCATGCCGCGCCGCCGCCGGGCATCGACCACGGCCTGGTCATCACCAACCCGCCGTACGGCGAGCGCCTCGGCGATCGCGCCGAGATGCCGAAGCTGTACCGCGCATTGGGCGACACCCTGCGCCAGCGCTTCGTCGGCTGGCGCGCCGCGGTGCTGGCCGGGGATGTGGAACTGGGTCGCGCGATGCAGCTGCATGCGGACAAGCGCTACGCGCTGTACAACGGCGCGCTGGAAACCGTGCTGCTGACCTTCGACCTGAAAACGCGCGAGCAACCGCCGCGCGAAGCCAAGCCGCTGTCCGCCGGCGCACAGATGCTGAAGAACCGGCTGGAAAAGAACGCCAGGCACCTGCGCAAGCGGCTGGCCCGCGAAGCCATCCATTGCTGGCGTGCCTACGACCAGGACCTGCCCGAGTACGCCGCCGCGATCGACGTCTACGGCGACACGCGTGGCGACGAGCACCTGCATATCCAGGAATACCGCGCGCCCGCCGACGTGCCGGCCGACATGGCGCGGCTGCGCCTGCGCGAGATTGCCCGCGTCGCCGGCGAGGTGTTCGGCGTGCCGCGCGAGCGCATCGTGCTGAAAACCCGCGAGCGCGGCAAGGGCGGCTCCAAGTACGGCCAGTTCGACCAGCGCGGCGAGTTCATCGAGGTGGAGGAGGGCGGCCTGAAGTTCCTGGTCAACCTCACCGACTATCTGGATACCGGCCTGTTCCTCGATCATCGCCTGGTGCGCGCCAAGCTGCGCGAACTGGCGCGCGGCAAGTGCTTCCTCAACCTGTTCGCCTACACCGCCACCGCCAGCGTGTACGCCGCCGCCGGCGGCGCGCTGGAGACCACCAGCGTGGACCTGTCGGCGACTTATCTCGAATGGGCTTCGCGCAACCTCGTGCTGAACGGCTTCAGCGGTGCGCGCCACCGGCTGATGCAGTTCGACGCCATGGAATTCCTGCAGCGCGACCGCGGCCATTACGGGCTGGTGTACGTCGACCCGCCGACCTTCTCGAACTCCAAGCGCGCCGAGGATTTCGACGTGCAACGCGACCATGTGGCCCTGCTGGAAGCCTGCAACGAGCGGCTGACCCGCGACGGCGTGATCGTGTTCTCCAACAATTTCCGCCGCTTCAAGCTCGACCGGGAAGCGCTGCAGGCGCACTTCGAGATCGAGGATTGGAGCGCGCCCAGCATCCCGTTCGACTTCGCCCGCCGGGGCGACATCCACGGCTGCTGGCTGCTGCGCCGGCGCCAGGCCGTGACGGGGATCAATCCCTGGGAAAACGCACGCCCGAAAACGTGAACCCTTCAGTGCAGATTAAGCGTGATCGGATGAGCATCCGCCCCGTACAACGGAGAACGATCATGACCAAGAGCATCGGCAGGACGGGCAGGCTGGCGGCCATCGGCCTGGCGGTTGCAGTGGCTGTGGCGGTGCCACTGGGCGCGTCGGCGCACGACCATGGTGGTCACGGCTGGGGTGGTGACTACCACGGTTACCACGGTGGTTACTACGGCCATGGCGGGCACTGGAGCGGCGACCACTGGATCGCCGGCGCCATCGTCACCGGCGCAGTGGCGGGCCTGGTCAGCGATGCGCTGCGCCCGGCGCCGGTGTACTACGAGGCACCGGTGGTGTACGGCCCGCCGCGCACGGTGATCTACGAGGATGCCCCGGTGGTGCGTCGTCGTGTGGTCGAGCGCACGGTGGTGTACGACGACCCGTACCGGGTGCGCTACATCCGCGACGATGGCTACGACGATGACGACGACGATTGAGCCCGGCGACCGCGTCGGCAGCGTGTGACCGCGAAAGGCCCGGCCATGCCGTAATGCCAGTCAGTTAAGCTGACTGGCGTTTTCGTGGGGTACTTGTGGGGTCGCCGTTTGACTTCACGGGGGC
>NZ_JBYTEM010000038.1:0-43199 GCF_058789735.1 Rhodanobacter sp. FW106-PBR-R2A-1-15
CTGACGCAAGGTCGTTTGTGCCTGAACCAGCACGGCGCGACGGCGCAGTAGACGCTGGACCGTGGCATAGCCCGCTGGCGGCGGGGTCCACGCCCGCAGATCGCTCTTCTCATGCGTGAGGTAGCGCAATAGCAAGGCGGCGTCCGACGCATCGGTCTTGGCTCGTCCGCCGATGCTTTCGCGGTAGCGCTTCAGCCGCAGGCCATCAATCACGTAGATCGAATGCCCCAACGCGTGAGCCCGCTCGACCAGCAGGACGTGAAAGACGTTGGTCGCTTCCACCGCCAGGCACACGGGGCCGGCCAGCGTCTTGAGGTAGCGGTCGATCGCCTTGCGTTCATTGCTCAACTTCACCCCATCCGACGACCAGGACTGGCGAATCACCAGCTCCGCCTTGGCCACATCGGCGCCAATCAATCGAGCTTCAACATGCATTGCCATGAGGGGTTCTCCCGGGTAGCTTTCAGGGCGCTTGCCGGGAACTCACCTGCGCTGGCTTGCCACAAATCGTCGGTCCCAAAGGCCGATAGATTCCTTATTGGCGCTGGTGGTGAGGGGCGGGACGAAGTCTCCTACCGTCTGTGCCTTTGGCCAGATGCGAACCTGGTCCCTCCACCCCGGCAAGCTCTTTCTCGCTTGCCGGGACCAAACATACAAGCGCACCCTGTGCGCGATGCTCTGATGTCGATCGAAGTGGAGAGCATCGCGCACAGGGTGCGCTCCTACACGATGTTTTGGAGCTGGATGTTCTGGAGCAGGGTGCGGACTGGGGCGGGTAGTCCCAGTGCGCCCAGGTCGTCGGCACCGCACCAGCGTAGCTGCGGATTATCGGCGATGCCGCGCTGCGCTGTCGCGTGGTCGAACAGCAGCGGCTCGATGGCGAGCCGGTAGTGGCTGAAGACGTGGGTGAACGGGGCTAGCGCCTGCGCGTCGTCGACCCGTGCGTGCTGCTGCGCGATGCGCCAGGCACCATCCGGGTCGCTGGCCTCGGGCAGGCTCCACAGGCCGGACCACACGCCATGCGGACCGCGCCGTTCCAGCAGCACGCGGCCATGGCGGTCGCGCAGGACCAGCATCACGGTGGCGCGGGTGGGAATGGATTTCGCCGGTTTGCGGCTGGGCAATAGCGCGGTGAGGCCGTCGCGGCGGGCGACGCAGTCGGCGGCCAGCGGGCAGGCTTCGCAGTGCGGGCGCGCGCGCATGCAGACGGTGGCGCCCAGATCCATGATCGCCTGGGTGTAGTCGGCCACGCGGGCCTTCGGCGTGTGCGCCTCGGCGTGTTGCCACAGCTGCTTTTCCACCGCGCTGTCGCCGGGATAGCCGTGGATGCCGTGCCAGCGCGCCAGCACGCGCTTGACGTTGCCGTCGAGGATGGGGAAGCGCAGCCCGTGCGCCTGGGCGAGGATCGCGCCAGCGGTGGAGCGGCCGATGCCGGGCAGGGCGGCGAGTGCGGCGAAGTCGCGCGGCAGTTCGCCGTCGTGCCGTTCCGCGCAGATCAGTGCGGCGCGATGCAGGAAGCGCGCGCGACGGTAGTAGCCGAGGCCCGACCACAGCGCCAGCACGGTGTCCTCGTCGGCGGCGGCAAGATCGCGCAGGGTGGGCAGCGCGCGGACGAAGCGCTCGAAGTAGCCGATCACGGTGGCCACCTGGGTCTGCTGCAGCATCACCTCGGACAGCCATACGCGATAGGCGTCGCGCCGACCGTCGTCGAGCGCGTGCTGCCAGGGCAGGTCCTTGCGGCCGTGCCGGTCGAACCAGCGCAGCAGGCGGGCAGCCAGCGACGCACTCATGGCGATGGTTTGCCGGCGACAGGCTTGCTCGCCGGCGCGGCGACCGTGGCGGCAGCCGCGGGCACGTCCGTGCCGGCACGGATGGTCAGGCCTTCGATGCTGATGCTGCCGGCCTGGAATTGCGCGATCTCGGCACGACCGCTGCCCGGCGGCACGCTCAGCTGCGGCCCCTGCGGGTTGTCCAGCTGGCTCCACCAATGCGCCAGCGCCAGCGGCGGCAGGCGCAGGTCGGCGTGATTGGCGGGGCCGTCGAGCTTCAGCGCAAGCAGCAGTGGATTGCTCTGGTCGGCAGGAGTCAGCAGCAGCGAGACGTCGTACTGGCCGGCATTGGCCTGGTCGAGTTTGCCGGCGAGGTTGGCGGCGGCGTCGGCGGCGCCGTGCCAGTGCGCATTGCCGGTGAGCGCTAGCGTGGTCGCGCTGCCCTGCGACAGGTGCAAGGTGATGTTGTCGAGCTGCAGCGCGTTGCCCTCGATGCGCGGCGTGGCGGACAGCCGCAGCCGCAGTGGCGTGCCCGCGGCGGTGGTGGCGGACAGGCTGAGCGGGAACGGCTGGCCGGAAACCAGGCTGCCGGCTTCGAGCGAGACATTGCCGAGCAGCACCTGGTTGCCGCGCACCACGCTGCCGCGGCTGACGCTGACACCGGTGTCGATGCGCGGGATGTTCGGCGGCACGCCGTCGGGCTGCGCGGGCAGCGCGGCGAGCCATTCCTGCAGCGCGTCGAGGTCGACCCGCGGCGACTCGATGTGCAGTTGTGAGATGACCGTGGGGCCGCCCAGCACGGTATGCCACGGCAGCACCAGCTGGCCGTGTGCGGCCAGCAGGATCGGTGCGCCGGCGCCTGCGGCATTGAGCGTGATGCCGTCCAGGTCCAGCGCCGGCCGCGGGAACAGGGTCGGGCTGGCCGGGCTGGCCAGGTTCAGTTCGAGTCCGGCGCTGCGCGCCTGGGACTGCAGCATGTGGGTGAAGCGTTCCGGCTGCAGCAGGATATAGACCGCGATCACCGCGGCCAGCAGCAACGCCAGCGCGAAGCCGCCGAGGACCAGCAGGGTCAGACGCAGTCGGCGCGGCATGCGCTCAGCCTCGCCGGCATGATTCAGTCATGGCCCTGCGCCCCGCCGCCGAGGCTGGCCGGCAGCAGACCGTCAACGAACGCCGCGGCCTCGAACGGACGCAGGTCGGTGGCGCTTTCGCCCAGGCCCACGAAGCGGATCGGCAGGCCGAACTCGCGTGCCAGCGCGAACACCACGCCGCCCTTGGCGGTGCCGTCGAGCTTGGTCACCGCCAGCCCGGTGACGCCGACGATCTGGCGGAACTGGCGCACCTGGCTGACCGCGTTCTGGCCGGTGGTGCCGTCGATCACCATCAGCACCTCGTGCGGCGCGTCGGCGTCGAGCTTCTTCAGCACGCGGGCGATCTTGCCCAGCTCGTCCATCAGCCCGCCCTGGGTGTGCAGCCGGCCGGCGGTGTCGGCGATCAGCAGGTCGGCGCCGCGCGAGCGCGCGGCCTGCAGCGCGTCGAAGATCACGCTGGCGGCGTCGGCGTCCTGGCCCTGCGAGATCACCGGCACCGCGTTGCGCTCGCCCCAGGTCTTCAGTTGCTCGACCGCGGCGGCGCGGAAGGTGTCGCCGGCGGCCAGCATCACCGCGCGCTGCTCGTCGCGCCAGCGGCGCGCCAGTTTGCCGATGGTGGTGGTCTTGCCGGCACCGTTGATGCCGACCACCAGCACTACGAACGGCTTCCTGCCGTCTACCTGCAGCGGCTGCTCGACCGGCTTGAGCAGGGCCAGCAGCGCCTGGCGCAGCGCGGCCAGCAGCGCCGGCGCGTCGGCGAATTCGCGCTTGTGCATGCGCTTGCGCAGGCTCTCGACCAGCTCGGTGCTGGCCTCGATGCCGACGTCGGCGGTGATCAGAGCGGTTTCCAGCTCGTCGAGCAGGTCGTCGTCGAGCTTCGGATGGCGCACGAACAGCGAGCCGAGGCTGCGTGCGAAGCCGCTGTCGGCCAACCGTTCGCGCCAGCTGCGCCTGGTCGGCGCCGCCGCTTCGGCAGCCACGGCGGCCGGCGCCACGAAACGCTCGGTTTCAGGCCAGGTTTCCGCCGGCGCGGCGATTTCGGCCAGCGCCTCGTGCAGCACGCCGTCGCCGCTTTCCGGCGCAACGGCGGCGGCGTGCTCTGCCTGCTTGTCGGCGGGCCCCGCTTCGGTGGGCTTTTTCTTCCAGAACTTGAGCATCGCGGCGGTGATTCAAAGACAATGGGCGGCATGCTAACACTCCAACCCGTACTGGCCGCTGAGGGCGCGACGGCATGAACGGTGCGCGCCGCAGCGCGTCGGGGCGCATCCGCATCATCGGCGGCAGCCTGCGCAATTCGCGGCTGGAAGTGCCGGAGCTGCCCGGCCTGCGGCCCACCCCCGAGCGGGTACGCGAAACCCTGTTCAACTGGCTGGCGCCGGTGCTCGGCGGCGCGCGTTGCCTGGACCTGTGCGCCGGCACCGGTGCGCTCGGCATCGAGGCGCTGTCGCGCGGCGCGGCCAGCGTGCAGTTCGTCGAGCGTGACAGGCAGGCGGCGCAGGCGCTGCGCGCAAACCTCGCGCGGCTCAAGGCCGACGGCGGCCAGGTGGCGGCGCTGGAGGCGGAGGCGTTCCTGCACGGCGCGGCGCAGGTGTACGACCTGGTCTTCCTCGACCCGCCGTTTGCGCTGCAGTTGTGGCCGACGCTGGCGCGCCAGTTGGAACAGGGCGGCTGGCTGGCCGAACGGAGCTGGATCTACGTGGAGTCGCCGCGCGGCCAGGCCCCGACCCTGCCGCCGACCTGGCAGCTGCATCGCGAGGGTCACGCCGGCGAGGTGCGCTTTGCGCTCTATCGGCGCGCGCTTCCGTTAAGCTAGGGCCACAACCACTGCCGCTTCCCTACTCGTGAGCAAAACTTTGGGCAACTCGCGCCTGGCCGTCTATCCAGGCACCTTCGATCCGATCACCAACGGGCACACCGACCTGGTGACGCGCGCCGCGCACCTGTTCGATCACGTGGTGGTGGCGGTGGCCGACAGTTCCAACAAGGGTCCGGGTTTCAGCATCGGCGAGCGGATCACCCTGGCGCGGCTGGCGCTGGCCGACCTGCCGAACGTGGAGGTGCGCGGCTTCGATTGCCTGCTGGCCACCTTCGTGCAGGAGGTCGGTGCCGGCGTGATCATCCGCGGGCTGCGCGCAGTGTCGGATTTCGAATACGAATTCCAGCTGGCCAGCATGAACCGGCATCTGATTCCGCAGGCGGAAACGCTGTTCCTGACGCCGGCCGAACAATACAGTTTCATCTCGTCCTCGCTGGTGCGCGAGATCGGTCGCCTCGGCGGCGACATCTCCAGTTTCGTGCATCCGGCGGTACAACAGGCCATGCGGCAGCGCTGGCAACAGAGCCGTTCCGACTTCAACAAGCAACCCGAAACAAAAGGTGACCACCATGCGTAAGTTCGCTCTCATCGCTGCCCTCGCGCTGACCGCCAGCCTGATCCTGAGCGCCTGCGGCAAGCAAGAATCCGCCGAGCAGGCCGGCCGGCAGACCAGCCAGCAGGCGACCAAGCCGACCGACCCGAACGACACCAAGGCGTGGAACGCCTACCTCGGCCAGATCGTGCAGAACAACATGCAGGGCATGAAGGCCGACCGCCCGTACCCGTACCTGGTGCCGGGCGGCGATTCGGAGGAGGCGGTGGCGGGTCGTGGCCGTCAGCTGTCGAACGTGGAGGACACCGTGGCTCGCGGCGTGCTGCCGGGCAACATGCTGGTGTTCGCCGGCCCGGATTCGGCCAAGACCGCGGACCTGGTGGCTGCGGCGTTCAAGGATGCCAAGCCCGGTTCGTTCAAGGACGTGATTGTCCTCTTCATCGGCAACCAGGCCGACCAGCAGCGCGTCGATGACGTGCTGAAGCCGACCGGCGCCACGGTGCGCTTCGTCGCGATGTAAGCACGCCGCCGCGGGTACAGGTGGGGGAAGGGGAGGCTGCGCGGTGGCCGTTTCTCCTTCCCGTTTCCCTCGTCCGCCGCGGCTCCGACCCCATGTCCCTGAAGATCCTCGACACCTGCGTCAATTGCGACGTCTGCGAACCGGCCTGCCCGAACCAGGCGATCTCGCTGGGCGAGGAGTTTTACGTGATCGACCCCTCGTTGTGCACCGAATGCGTCGGTCATCATGACGAACCGCAATGCGTGGCGGTATGCCCGGTCGAATGCATCGTCAGCGATTCCGAGCATGCCGAATCGCGCGAGCAGCTTGAACTCAAGTACCGTCAGCTGATGGCCAAGGAGTCCGCGGCATGAGGTTTTCCATGAACTGGCGCGTGCTCGCCCTGAGCCTGCTGCTGGCTGGCGGCAGCGCGTTCGCCGCCGACGGCGCGCCGAAGGCGGCGCCGCCCGCACCGGCCCACGCCGCGTCGCTGCGTCCCGGTCACGCGGCCGTCGCCAGCGCGAACTTCCACGCCACCGAAGCCGGCCTCGAAGTGCTGGCCAGGGGCGGCAATGCGTTCGACGCGGCGGTGGCGGTGGCGGCCACGTTGTCGATCGTGGAGCCGGAAAGCTCCGGCACCGGCGGCGGCTTCATGGCCGTGCTGCACCTGGCGAAGGACGGCCGCGACGTCTTCATCGACGCGCGCGAGACTGCACCGGCGGCAGTGAACCCGAAGGATTACCTCAACCCGGACGGCAGCCCGAACCGCGACGCCGCGCTGCGCGGACCGCTGTCGGCCGGCATTCCGGGCCAGCCGGCCGGGCTGGCGCTGCTGTCCAGCCGCTATGGACGGCTGCCGCTGGCGCAGTCGCTGGCGCCGGCGATCCGCATCGCGCGTGACGGCTTCCAGCCGGACGAGCGCCTGCGCGGCGCGATCGCCGGCACGCAGAAGGATCTCGAGCGCTGGCCCGCGTCGGCCGCCAAGTACCTGCCGGGCGGCAAGCCGCCGGCGGAAGGCGCGGTCTGGCGCGACCCGGACCAGGCGCGCACGCTGGAACTGCTCGCTGCGCACGGTCACGACGGTTTCTATCGGGGCGAGGTCGCGCAGAAGCTGGTCGAGGCGGTACGCGCCGCCGGCGGCAACTGGACGCCGGCCGACCTGGCCAGTTACCAGGCGAAGGAGCGCACGCCGATCAGCGTCGACTACCGCGGCTACAGGATCGTCACCGCACCGCCGCCGTCCTCCGGCGGCGTGGCGATCGCCGAGATCCTCAACATCCTGTCCGGCTACGACCTGACCAAGATGGATGCCGCCACGCGCGCGCACTACATCATCGAGGCGATGCGCCGCGCGTTCCGCGACCACAACGACTACCTGGGCGACCCGGACTTCGTGCAGATGCCGCTGGACATGCTGCTGTCGCCGTACTACGCCGCCGGCCTGCGCCAGGGCATCCTGCCCGACAAGGCCACGCCGTCGTCGATGCTGCCGCGCGCCGAGGCGCCGGAGCCGGGCATGCACACCACCCACTTCTCGATCATCGACGCCGACGGCAACATGGCCGCGGTGACTTCCACGGTGAACTACACGATGGGTTCGGGCTTCGTCGCCGCCGGCACCGGCGTGCTGCTCAACGACGAGATGGACGACTTCGCGCTGGTGCCGGACAAGCCGAATGTGTACGGCCTGCTAGGCAGCACGGCGAACGCGCCGAAGGGCGGCAAGCGCATGCTGTCGTCGATGTCGCCGAGCATCGTGATTGGCGCCGGCCGCACCGCGGTGATCGGCTCGCCTGGCGGCTCGACCATCATCACCCAGGTGCTGGAAGGCATCCTGCATTTCATCGACGGCGAGAGCGCGCAGCAGATCGCCGCGCACAAGCGCTTCCACCACCAGTACCTGCCGGACGTGGTGATGGTGGAGGACGGCACGTTCGACGCCGCCGCCAGCGGGGCGCTGACGAAGATGGGCTATACGTTGAAGCCGCGCGAATCGTGGGGCTTCATGAACGTGGTCACCTGGGACCGCAAGGCCAACCGGCTCGACGCCGCCAGCGACCCGCGCCGGCCCTCGGGGCTGGGCAAGGTGCAGTAGGCCCTTCGAAAACTGGCCATTGCTCGTCATTCCGGCGAAAGCCGGGATCCAGCGCCAAGGGTTTCGGTGAGCCAGAGTCACTGGGTCCCAGCTTTCGCTGGGACGACGGTCCAAATCGAGGTTTTTTCGAAGTTCCCAGCAAGGTCAGACCATGGAATTGTTCTCGCTCACCGGCAATTCGCAGCAATTGGACGGCGGCGCCATGTTTGTTCGGCCCATCCATGGGCCTCACCCTTCGGGCCAGCCTTCGGCTGTCCAAATCCGCTCCTTGCGGATTTGTGTTCGGCCCATCCATAGGTCTCACCCTGCGCTGCGCGCAGGGCCGCCTGCGGCGTCCGGATTCGTTCTTGACGAATCCGTGGCAACGCGAGGTATCTGAAAATGGAACTCTGGTCTCTGCTGGGCAACTCACAGCAATTGGACGGCGGCGCCATGTTTGGCAACGCTCCTCGGGTGCTGTGGTCGCGCTGGATTGCGCCGGATGCGGAGAACCGCATTCCGCTGGCCTGTCGCTGCCTGCTGGTGAAGGGTCTGGATGGGCGCAACGTGCTGTTCGAGGCCGGCATCGGCGCGTTCTTCGAGCCGGCGCTGCGCGAGCGTTACGGCGTGGTCGAGTCGCGGCATGTGCTGCTGGATTCGCTGGCCGAGGCCGGGCTCGGCCACGAGAACATCGATGTGGTGGTGCTGTCGCACCTGCACTTCGACCATGCCGGCGGCTTGCTGGCGGCGTGGGAAGAGGGCCAGCCACCGCGGCTGCTGTTCCCGAACGCACAGTTCGTAGTGGGCGCGGAGCACTGGCGCCGCGCGCTGCAGCCGCATCCGCGCGACCGCGCCTCGTTCGTGCCGGAGCTGCAGCCGCTGCTGGAAGCCAGCGGCCGGCTGGAGCTGGTCGATGGCGAACATTCGCGGACGCTGGGCGAGTCGGTGCGCCTGTTCTTTTCGGATGGCCATACGCCCGGCCTGATGCTGGCCGAGGTCGGCGGCGTGGTGTTCTGCGCCGACCTGATCCCCGGCCGCTTCTGGGTGCATCTGCCGATCACCATGGGCTACGACCGCTACCCGGAGAAGCTGATCGACGAGAAGCGCGTGTTCCTGGAGGACAAGCTGGCGCGCGGCGTGCAGCTGTTCTTCACCCATGACCACGATTGCGCGCTGGCGCGGGTGACCCGCGATGGGCGCGGCCGCTTCGGCACCGCCGACGAGCAGCGCATCCTGCGCGGCATGCCGCCGCCCCGCCAGGCGGAAGCGGGCTGATGAAAGGGCGCAGGACGGGCTCCCTGCAGGGGCTGGCATGGAACGTTATCGGTGCGCTGCTGCTGCTGGCCGGCATCGGCCTGGCGGCAACCACCGAACGCAGCCTGCTGAACTACCGCGTGGTAGCCGGCCTGCATGGTGGCGCGGTGATCGACCTCGGCACCAACTCGCCGCCAGCCGGCGGCGAGCACGGTGCGATGGCGCGCGTGACCGGTACGCCGACGGTGGTGGAGGCGCCGCGCGATCCGGATTTCAACCTGCGGGCGAATACCCCGGTGCTGGTGCGCCATGTGGAGATGTTCCAGTGGCGCGAGGTGCGCGTCGGCAGCGGCGTGCACTACGAACTGGACTGGGTCGACCACCTGCTCGACGCCGACCGTTTCGAGGAACCGCAGGGCCACGCGAATCCGGTTGGCTTCCCGCTCAGCGGTAAGCAGTTCGACGCCGGCCTGGTGCGACTCGGCGGGTTCGGGTTGGGGCCCGTGCTACTGCATGCGATACCGGGCACGCAGCAGGTCACGCCGGACCCTGGTGCACTGCCGGCGAATCTGGCGGCCAGCTTCAGTCGCTACCAGGACTACCTGGTGACCAGCGCGCAGCCGGGCGACCCGCGGCTGGGCGATGTGCGGGTGAGCTGGAGCGAGGTGCCGCTGCAGGAGCTGACCGTGGTCGCGCGCGTGGATGGCGACCGGCTGGTGGCGGCCACCGAAGCTGCCGACGGCAAGGGTTACGTCGTGCAGGTCGGCGACGTGCCGGTGCTGGACATCTTTCCGGATCTTCCGGTTCCACCGGAGTTCGTGACCGGCTGGCGGATCCTGGCGGTGCTGCTGGCGTCGCTGGGGGCGTTCGTGCTGCTCGCGGTCCAGCGTAACCGGTGCGAGCCGCTGCTGGCGCTGGGCCTGGCGGCGCTGGCCGTGGGCATCGTGGCCGGCGTGCTCTGGCTCGGCAACGACACGCGCAACATGCTTGGCTGGCTGGCGCTGGCGCTGGGCGGCCTGCTGCTCACCGGCTGGCGACTGCGCCGCGTGCGTTGAACGCGCGGGCGCTTCGCGCCTTCCCTCAGGCCGTCGCCGACTTGCCGTCGGCCGAGGCGAACACCTGATCGGCCCACTGCGTGGCACCCAGGTAGATCGTGGCCATGCGCTGGATGCGCTGCGGCACGGCGTGCTCGCTGGTCAGCTCGCCGGCTTCCCAGGCGAGGATCTGTTTCAACAGTGGCGCGAACGGCCCGCCGCGGCCGGTCAGCGCATCGCTGATCTCCGGCACCAGGCGCAGGTGGGTCAGCAGGAACTCCATCGGCGCGCACATCAGGGTATCGAGCAGCGAGAACAGGCCCACGGTGAAGGCCATCTCCGGATAGCCGTTGGGCATGCCGGTGGCCAGCTCCTCGCACATGTGCGCGCGGATCAGCGCGGCGCGCAGCAGTTCCGGCGGACGGTCGTCCATGCTGCACATGGACATGGTGTCGATCCAGTTGCGCATGCGCATGACACCGAAGAAGATCGCCGCCTGCTGCACCGACTTCAATTGCCGCGGCAGCGCGAAATAGGCCGAGTTGACGCAGCTGAGCAGCTTGTAGCTGAGTACCGCGTCGTCGCGCACAATGTTGCCCAGCTCCACCGGGCCGGGGTTGCTTTCCTGCAACACGCGCATCAGGCGCAGCATGCTCAGGCGATTGGCGGTGAGCACGGGTACCGCCACCGGTTGCGGGATCAGCAGGTAGCGGCCCTGGATCGCCTTCAGCGGCAGCTCCAGGCAGCGTTCGTAGGAGAGATGGTCGTTGACGTGGCCGGCCACCACCTGGATGCCGCGCTGGTGCAGCTCCCCGGCGCGTTCCTTCAGCCGTTCGGGGCTCAGGTGGCTGGCGTCCAGCCGCACCAGCTGCACCATCTGCAGCAGGGTTTCCAGCGCCAGGCTGCTTTCCAGGTCGGCGCCGGGCACGTCGAGCATGAACTGGCAGCCGCGCTGCGCCATCTGCTGCAGGTGCTTCATCAGCGGCGCGTCGGTAGCCACGTGCGGCAGCAGCACCACGCCGAGGCGCGGCTGGTGCAGCAGCACGTCGGAGTCTTCCGGCAACAGCTCGGCCGGCATGTTGAGGAATGCGCGGTTGCCGCGCACCAGCCGGGTCAGCGCGCCGTCGGTGATGGTCGACAGCACGCATTGCAGCAGGGTCTGCTCGTCGCCCGGCTCGCGGTGGAACACGATCTCGTAGGCGAACAGCTGGCGCTCGCGGTCGAGCATGGGCACGCGCAACACTGGCAGCGGCACCGAGGTCGGCAAGCCCTCGCGACCCGGCGTGTCGATGGAGGGGGAGGCAGCGGAGGAAGCGTTCGGTTGGCTCATGATCGGTCGTCGTGGTTGACGGTGGGCGTGCCGGGGGAGGGCTGCTTCGCAGTCAGTAGGGGGATCGTTTGCGTGGGCAGCCGGTGGCGTGGTCTCTCATCGCGAGGTCATACCGCCGCCAGTACCTGCGAGCGCAGGCTGGCATGCAGTTCGCCGGAGCGGCCGTAGAGTTCGTTCTCGCCGGCGTGGCCGGTCAATACGGCCAGCGCGCGGCGCGTCTGGCTCAGCCGCTGGCTGACCACGCTGCCGTTGCGCTGGTTGAGCAGGTGGCAGTACTGCAGCCGCTGCACGATGCGGCTCCAGCCAGCCGCCGAGGCGGCCGCCACCGCCGGCTGCTCGGCCGCCAGCTGCTGACGCTCGGCGTCGAGCTGCTCCAGTTGCAGCATCAGCGCCTGCTTGCGCGTGCCGGCCTGGTCCAGCGCGTCGCTGTCGCGGGCATCCAGCGCCGTGCGCTCGGCTTCGAGCACCTGCGCGAGCCGGTCGACCGCCTGCTGCATGTCGCCCAGCACCGCGGCCAGCGCGTCGTCCAGCTCGTGCTGCAGCGGCCGGTTCATGCCTTGCCCGTGCCGCCGAGCTGCTGTTCCAGCGCAAGCATGCGGTCGGCGATGCGCCCGGCATCGACCTTGTAGCTGCCGTCGGCCAGCGCCTGGCGCAGGCGTTCCACCCGCGCCGCGTCGATCACGGTGCTGTCGTCGGTCCGGGCGGCTTCCTGCAGCGCAAGGGCCGAGTCGGTCAGCTTGAGCTGGTCGCCGGCCTTGGGCACGGCGCTAGCGGCATCCGCCGAACCGCTGGCCGTGGTGGCCGGGCCGTTGCCCGCGCTGCCGGTGGTCTGCGTGAACTTCGGCAAGCCGTTGTTGGAAATGGTCGTATTCATGGGTCCGTGCTCGCTGGGGTGTGGCCCTGTAACCGACAGATCGGCTGCAGTCGCGGAAACTTTAGCGGTGAATGGCGGGCGTGGCGGCGCCGGCTGGCGGCGCTCATGGCAGCGCGACCACCGTGCCCGGGGCGCTGACCATCGCGTCGACCACCTTGCCCGAGCTTTCGTTGCGCACCCGCAGGCGGGCGCCGTTGTCGCCGCTGCCCATCGCCACGCCGGTCGCGCGTACCTCGATGCCGTCGAGCCTGGCCACCATCTCCACGCGGTCGCCGGCACGCACCATGCGGCGGCCGCCCAGTGCGCCGGGCGAAAGCACGCTGCCCTGCGCCAGCGAGCGGGCCAGCGTGCGGCCGGCCACCTGGGCGAGGTTGTCGATGTAGCCGTAGCCGAGCCGGGCAACGTCGCGTTCCTCCGCGTGCACGTCTGCGGCGCCCAGGCCGTCGCCGCGCAGCAGCGGCCGGCTGGTCACCAGCACGTGGCGGAACAGTTGCAGCTGCAGCGGCACGCGCACGGTCCAGCCGCCGGGTTGCGGGCAGCGCACCGGCACGGTCAGGCGCGACGAGGTCGCCGCATAGACAGGCACCACGGCGCGCAGCGGTTCGCGGCAGGCGTCCAGGCGCAGGCGCAGGTCGAGCGGCGCGGCGCTGACCACCACCCGGCTGCCCGGCAGCGCGTAGTGCTCGCGCACCGCCTGTTCGGCCGCGGCGCGTACGCTGTCGGGCGATTGCGTGGTGGCGGTGGTGCCGTCGGCACGGGCACTCTGCGGCCACGCGCCGAAGCCCAGCGCGGCGAGCAGCAAGCCGGTGACGAGGAGCCCGGTTTTGCTCATGCGTCCGCCAGCAAGGCGCCGAGTTGTCCGAGCAGCGCTTCGCGATCGGATTCCATCTGCTGCGACAGCGTGGCGGCCTGTTCGAGCTGGCCGTCGCAAAGCAGGGTGACGAAGCGGTTGCCCTGTTCGCACAGGCGGCTGCCGCTGCCGCTCAGGCCGGCGCTGGCGGGGTGGCCCTGGTACAGCGCGCCCAGTCGGTCGGCGCTGCGGTTGATCGCGTGGGTATCGAACCAGCGCCGATCCAGCGCGCCCGGTTCCAGCAAGGCCAGCTCCGCTGCCTGGCGCAGGTTCAGCGACGCCTCGCGCAGGGTCAGGCTGAGGCTGGCCGGGTCGCGGCCGCTTTCGCCTTCCAGCCAGTCCAGCCCCAGCCGGTGCGCCAGCAGGGCGGCGCGATGCAGCGCGTCGGACTGGCGCCGCGCCTCGTTGCCGCGGCGCTGCAGCGCGCCGAGCGCAGCCTGCGCCGCGGTGGCGCGCGCGTGCTGCACATCGTGGTTCTGCTGCAGCTTGTGGATGCGCGCGCCGGCGGCCTGCACGGCTTCGCCGCCTTCGCGCAGGGTGGCGCCGGACTGGCCGACGCCGGCCTGCGCGCGCTCCAGTTGCTGCAGGCTGTGCTGCACGTCACCGTCCAGCTGCAACGAAAAATCGCCGATCGAGCCGGTGACGGCCTCGATTTCGGTGGTGGTGAGCGTGGTTTTTTCCGCCAGCTGCTTGACCTCGTCGGCGACCACGGCGAAGCCGCGGCCCGCCTCGCCGGCACGCGCCGCCTCGATCGCCGCGTTCAGCGCCACCAGGTTGGTCTGGTGCGCGATCTCCTGCACCACGCCGATCAGCTGGCGGATCTGCGCTACCTGCTCGGCCAGCTTGCTCTGGTTGCGGTTCATCGCCGACAGCGCGCTGCGCAGCAGGCGCAGCTGGCCATCGAGCTCGCTGACGCTGCGTTCGCCGGCCTGCCCGGCCTGGCTGGCCTGGTCGAGTTCGGTGCCGATCTGCTGCAGCGCCGTCGAGATACCGGCGCTGCCATCCGTCAAACGATCGACGCTGCCGCAGCCCTCGCCGGCGGCCTTGGCCAGCGCCGCCTGTTCGCGCGACAGCTGCTGCACCGCGCCAAGCACCAGACTCTGCTGCTCCACGGTCTGCAGCGCCACCGAGGCAGGCGGCCGGGCGGCGACGCGGGCCAGCAGTGGAGCCAGCACGTGCGCCGCGCGCGGATACCGCCGTCGCAGCGCGGCGACCTTCGCGTCGTCGCCCGCGACGGCGGCCTCCACCAGGGCAGTGAGGTGCGTGGTCCAGGTCAGGCTCATGGGGCGGAGGTCACCTTGGGTATGTGGCGCGGAAGTGCAACCGCTGCATCGACAGCAAGCTGCGAAACTTGAGGAAGCAAGTCGCATGCCAGTGCGGCGAAGAGCGCACCCCTCCCGGTCTGTACACCCTGCTGCGCAGGGAGGGAGCGAAGCACGGCAGCGCTCAAGTGCGCCGTGTTGCGGCCGATAGCCACCGCGTACGGCCGCGGCGGCGGCAGCGCACCCGAGGAGAGCGCATGGGCGGCACGTTGCTGGAAAAGGTGGAGCAGCACACCCGGCTGGCCGGGCACAACCGGGTGGCCATGCTGCTGTTCCGGCTGGGCGACGAGCAGCTGTTCGGCATCAACGTGTTCAAGGTGCGCGAGGTGCTGCGCCGTCCACCGCTGGAGCGCATGCCGGGCGTGCACGCCTTGCTGGCCGGCAGCTGCGACTACCGCGGGCAGACCATTCCGGTGATCGATCTGGCCGCCGCACTCGGCTACGCGCCGCTGCGCGAGGTGGCTTCGGCGCATCTGATGGTGACCGAATTCAACCGCTCGGTGCAGGGCTTCCTGGTGGCGGACCTGCAGCGCATGGTGCAGTGCGCGGGCGAAACCCTGGTGGCGCCGCCGAGCAACCTGGGCTTCGGTGCGCGGGTCAATGCGGTAACCCGCATCGACGGCGCGCTGATGGCGGTGGTCGACGTGGAGCACGTGCTGGCCAGCATCGACGCCCCGCCGGCCGAGCTGTCCATGCAGATGCAGCGCGCCGCCGACACCCGTGCGCTGTCGCCGCGACGGGTGATGGTGGTGGACGATTCGCTGATCGCGCGCCGCCGGCTGGTCGGCTTGTTCAAGCAGATGAACATTGAATGCGTGGTGGCGACGGATGGCCGCGAAGCGCTCGAGCGCCTGCAGGAACTCGCGGCGGGCGACCCCGCCGATGGCGTCAGGCTGGTGGTGTCGGACATCGAGATGCCGCGCCTGGACGGCTACGCGCTGACCCGCGCGATCCGCGAGACGCCGGGCCTGCGCCAGCTCAAGGTGGTGCTGCACAGCTCGCTCAGCGGCATCTTCAACGAGGCGATGGTGAAGGAGGTCAAGGCCGACCGCTTCGTCGCCAAGTACCAGCCGGACCTGCTGGCGCAGGCGGTGCTGGAGCTGTTGCCCGAGCCGGCAGAAGTGTCGACGCGCTGACTCCGGCGCGGCTGGCGCCAGCAGTGCGTCAACAATCCGTCTTTTCGCCGGCGGCGCCCTCGCGGTGTCGCGGGCACGGCTTCGCCAGCCCAGTTGCAGCAACGCTTTCCCCGTGGTGGCATGCAATTTGCCTCCAGCTCCGTGCGGCAACTGCACGCGGAGCAAAGCGATGTCCCTGACCCCTGACAACCTGTTCGGTATCCACACCCGGGCTCTGGACCTGTGGCAGCGCCGCACCGAGGTGCTCGCCAACAACCTGGCCAACGCCGACACGCCCGGCTACCTGGCCCGCGACATCGACTTCCGCAAGGTGCTGGCGGACGTCGGCGGCAGCCAGGGCGAACTGCCGCTGCAGACCACCGCCGCCGGCCAGATCGGTACGGCCGGGCCGGTGGCCGACGGCGTGCTGGCATACCGCGTGCCGACCCAGCCGAGCATGGACGGCAACACCGTCGACGCCCAGGCCGAGCAGGCTGCGTTCGCCGCCAACGGCGTGCACTACCAGGCCAGCCTTTCCTTTATCACCGCGCGGATCCGCATGTTGCGCATGGCCATCAACGGAGGTCAGGGCTGATGTCACTGTTCTCGATCTTCAACGTAGCCGGTTCCGGCATGGCGGCGCAGTCGCTGCGCCTGAACACGGTGGCCAGCAACCTCGCCAATGCCGACAGCGTGGCGACCACGCCGGACGCGGCCTACCGCGCGCGCGAACCGCTGTTTGCCGCCGTGAAGAACCGGCAGGACGGCGGCGGCGATGCGCCAGGCGAGGGCGTGCAGGTGCTCGGCGTCACCGAGAGCCCGGCGGCGATCCCCAGCCGCTACGAACCCGGCAACCCGCTGGCCGACGCCGACGGCTACGTCTACAGCAGCAACGTCAACCCGGTGGACGAGCTGGTCAACATGATCTCTGCCTCGCGCTCGTACCAGAACAACGTCGAGGTGATGAATTCCACGCGCCAGCTGATGCAGAAGACGCTGGATCTTGGCAAGTGAGGCAGCTACCGATGAGGCACACGGCATGAGCGGCATGAATGTTTCGAACGTGGGCGCCAGCGCCGGCCAGGCGGTCCGCGCGGGCAAGGACAAGACCCTCAGCCAGGCTGACTTCCTGAGCCTGCTGACGCAGCAGATGCGCAACCAGGATCCGACCAAGCCGACGGATTCGTCGCAGATGGTCAGCCAGCTGGCGCAGATCAGCCAGGTCTCGGCGACGCAGGCGCTGCAGACATCGTTCGACGACCTGAGCAAATCGATGCAGGGCAACCAGATCCTGCA
This sequence comes from Rhodanobacter sp. FW106-PBR-R2A-1-15, assembly GCF_058789735.1. Taxonomy (NCBI): domain Bacteria; kingdom Pseudomonadati; phylum Pseudomonadota; class Gammaproteobacteria; order Lysobacterales; family Rhodanobacteraceae; genus Rhodanobacter; species Rhodanobacter sp. FW106-PBR-R2A-1-15. Next base: position 16,878 of record NZ_JBYTEM010000038.1, read on the forward strand.
GGCCAGCGGCATGGTGGGGCGCAATGTGGTGGTGCCGTCCGCGGCCGGCACGCTGCGCGACGGCGGTATGGACGGCGCGGTGAACGTGCCCGACGGTCGCGGTCAGGTACTGGTGAAGATCAACGACACGCAGGGCAACGTGCTGCGCACGATCAGCCTGGGCACGCCGCCGGCGGGGCTGGCGCGTTTCCACTGGGACGGCATGGGCGACGATGGCCAGGCGTTGCCGGCGGGAACCTACGGCCTCGCGGCGCAGGCCGGCAACACCGCCGTGGCCACCTACGCCAGCGGCAAGGTCACCGGCGTGGGCATGACCGGCAGCGACGGTGTCTATCTGGATGTGGACGGTTTTGGCGGTGCCCTGCTGAGCCAGGTTGCGCAGATCAACTGACGGCCCCGCGGGGCTTCAATACAGAGGAATTATCCGATGCCTTTCAACATTGCCTTGAGCGGTCTCAACGCGGCCTCGAAGGATCTGGAGGTTACCGCCAACAACATCGCCAACACTGCCACCACCGGCTTCAAGGGCTCGCGCACGCAGTTCGCCGAGCTGTTCAACGCCGCCGGCCCCAACCTCAGCTCCAGCCAGACCGGCAGCGGTGTGCGGCTGACCAACGTGGCGCAGCAGTTCACCGCAGGCAGTGTCGAGACCACCAACAACAGCCTGGACTTCGCCATCAGCGGCAACGGCTTCTTCACCGTGCACGACGGCAAGGGCTATTCCTATACCCGTGCCGGCGCGTTCCAGAAGGACCAGAACGGCTACGTGATGAACGCCAGCGGCCAGCGCCTGCAGGTGTTCCCGCCGGTGGCCGGCGGCACGTTCGATACCAGCACGCTGACCGACCTGCAGCTGTTCACCGCGCAGAACGCGGCCAAGGCCACCGGCACCGTGCAGATGTCGCTGAACCTGCCGTCGGACGCCACACCGCCGGCGACCCCGTTCAAACCGCTCACCGATCCGTCGAGCTACAACCAGGCCACGCCGTTCACCGCCTACGACTCGCTCGGCGCCACCCACAGCGGCGTGGTGTACTTCGTCAAGGACCCGGCGGCCAACGTGTGGAACGCCAGCCTGTACATCGATGGCGGCTCCACCGGCGCCTCGCAGCAGCTCACCTTCAACAGCAGCGGCGCGCTGGTGAAGCCGGCGAACGGCATGCTGAATTTCCCGGCGGTGTCGGTCAGCCCCGGCGCCAACCCGATGCAGCTCACCCTGGACATGAGCAAGGCCACCCAGTTCGGCAACGCCTACGCGGCCAGCGCGATCAACCAGAACGGCTACCCCACCGGCATCCTTTCCAGCATCGACGTGTCGCGCGAGGGCGTGGTGCAGGCCAAATATTCCAACGGCCAGACCTCCGCGCTGGGCCAGCTGGCACTGGCGCAGTTCTCCAACGAGCAGGGCCTGCGCCAGCTGGACAACACCAATTGGGCCGCCTCCTACGACTCCGGCACGCCGGTGATGGGCGCCGCCGGCGGCGGCACCTTCGGCAGCGTGCAGGCCGGCGCGCTGGAGGCCTCCAACACCGCCGACCTCACCGCGCAGCTGGTCAACATGATCAAGGCGCAGCGCAACTACCAGGCCAATGCGCAGGTGATCTCCACCGACAACCAGCTCACGCAGACCATTATCAATATTCGTAACTAAAGGCTCGCTGCCACCCACCGCACCCGCGTTTCCTCGGCGTCATTCCCGCGAAAGCGGGAATCCAATTCGGCCGGGGAAGCCAAGGTCAGGATGGATTCCCGCTTTCGCGGGAATGACGTCCGGAAGGGGTCGCAACTCGCGAAGAACCGAGGCAATCCATGGATCGTTCGCTTTATGTAGCCATGACTGGCGCCACGCAGATGATGCGCGGGCAGTCGGAGGTGGCGCACAACCTGGCCAACGCCGACACGGTCGGCTTCAAGGCGCAACTGTCGGCGTTCCAGCCGCTGGCGGTGCAGGGCCCCGGCATGCCCACGCGGATCAACGGCGTGGCGCAGGGACTGGGCGTGGACCTGCGCGAGGGCGGCCAGATCGAGACCGGCCGCGAGCTGGACGTGGCCGTGCAGGGGCCGGGCTGGATCGCCGTGCAGGGCGCCGAGGGCAGCGAAGGCTATACCCGTGCCGGCGAGTTGCGGCTGACTCCCGACGGCCTGCTCACCGATGCCCGCGGCAACCTGGTGCTGGGCGACGGCGGTCCGATCAGCGTGCCGCAGAGCGCGCAGGTGAACATCGGCGCCGACGGCACCGTGTCGGTGGTGCCGATGGGACAGGGGCCGGAAACGATCGCCGCGGTCGGCCGCATCAAACTGGTCAACCCGGCCGCCGACCAGCTCGCGCTAGGCAGCGACGGGCTGATGCACCTGGCCGGCGGCGCCACGGCGGACACCGATCCCGCGGTCACCCTGAAGTCCGGCGTGCTCGAGTCCAGCAACGTCAACCCGGCGCAGACGCTGGTGCAGATGATTCAGCTGTCGCGCCAGTACGAGTTGCAGATCCGCGCCGTCCGCAGCGCCGACGAAAACGCGCAGTCGGCCTCGCGCCTGCTGCAGATGACCTGATCCCCATCGTTCAAACAGACATCCAGACATCCATTCGGAGTCCATCGACATGTTCTCATCCCTGTGGGTAGCCAAGACCGGCCTCGACGCGCAGCAGACGCGCATGGACGTGATCTCGAACAACCTCGCCAATGCCAACACCACCGGCTACAAGAGCGCGCGCGCCTCGTTCCAGGATCTGGTCTACCAGAACCTGCGCCAGCCCGGTGGCCAGACCACCGAGCAGACCCAGGCGCCGTCCGGCCTGATGCTGGGCACCGGCGTGCGCGTGGCCGGCAGCGAGAAGCTGTTCACCCAGGGCAACATCGAGCAGACCGGCAACTCGCTGGACCTGGCCGTGCAGGGGCGCGGCTTCCTGCAGGTGACCATGCCCGACGGCAGCATCGCCTACACCCGCGACGGCTCGCTGCACATGGATCAGAACGGCCAGATCGTCACCGCCAACGGCTACGCGCTCGACCCGGCCATCAGCGTGCCGGCCAACGCGCAGAGCATCACCATCGGCAGCGACGGCACCATCAGCGTGAGCGTGCCGGGCCAGGCCGCGACGCAGCAGATCGGCACGGTGCAGCTGGCCGACTTCATCAACTCGGCCGGCCTGCAGCCGAACGGCGACAACCTCTACCTGGAAACCGCCTCCAGCGGCTCGCCGCAGATCGGCCAGCCGGGCCTGAACGGTCTGGGCACGCTGGCGCAGGGCGCGCTGGAGTCCTCCAACGTCAACGTGGTGGAGCAGATGGTCGACATGATCGAGACCCAGCGCACCTACGAGATGAACTCCAAGGCGGTCTCCGCCGCCGACTCGATGCTGCAGTTCCTCACCAACAAGACCTGAGGCGCGCCGTGATGCCTGCCCGTCCTTCCTCCCTCTCGGGAGTCCCGAACAACCTCTTTTCCCCTCGTCATTCCCGCGAAAGCGGGAATCCATGTTGCTGTTCCGCAAAGCCGCGATGGAATCCCGCTTTCGCGGGAATGACGGTGTTGGGTGTGCTCCGCGGCTCCCTCGTGCTCTGCGCGCTGGCCCTGCTGGCCGGCTGCGCCAGCGGCCCGTACGCGCGCGACGATACCGAGTGGGCGCCGACGCCGCCGCCCGCGCCGCAGATCGCGGCGGAGCAGGCCAACGGCTCGATCTATCACGACCAGCAGAACATGGAGCTGTTCGCCGACCCGCGCGCGCACCGCGTGGGCGACATCCTCACCGTGGCGCTGGTGGAAAGCACCCAGGCCAGCAAGAAGGCCAGCACCAGCACCAGCAAGACCGACAAGGCCAAGATCGCTTCGCCTACCGTGCTTGGCCAGAACCTGTCGATCGGCGGCAACGCGGCGAACATCGGGCTGGACGGCGAGCGCAGCTTCGACGGCGCCGGCTCCAGCACGCAGAGCAACCAGCTGGTCGGGCAGATCACGGTCACCGTGGCGCAGCGCCTGACCAACGGCAACCTGCTGGTGCGCGGCGAGAAGTGGTTGACCATCAACCAGGGCCAGGAGCTGGTGCGCATCTCCGGCATCGTGCGCCCGCAGGACATCGGCCAGGACAACGTGGTGCCGTCCACCCGCGTCGCCGACGCGCGGATCAGCTACACCGGCCGCGGCACGCTGGCCGACGCGAATACGCGCGGCTGGCTGTCGCGCTTCTTCAATTCGAAGTGGATGCCGTTCTGATGAGTGCTATGAACACCACATCACACGCTTCTGCTCCCTCCCCTGCGACCGAAGGAAGTCCCTTTGGGGCAAGCAGGGGGAGGAGCTTGTTCGTGGCCGCCCTTGTGCTTTTCATGGGATTGATTACTCCCGCCCGCGCCGACAAGGTCCGCGACCTGGTGCAGGTCGCCGGCGTGCGCAGCAACCAGCTGATCGGCTACGGGCTGGTGGTGGGCCTGGACGGCTCAGGCGATCAGACCACGCAGGCGCCGTTCACCACCCAGAGCCTGGAGAATATGCTGCAGCAGTTCGGCATCACCGTGCCGGCCAGCGCGCGGCCGCAGCTGAAGAACGCGGCCGCGGTGATGGTGACGGCGGATCTGCCGCCGTTCGCCAAGCCCGGCCAGACCATCGACGTCACCGTCGCCTCGATCGGCAACGCCAAGAGCATCCGCGGCGGCCAACTGCTGATGGCGCCGCTGCGCGGCGCGGACGGCAACGTCTACGCGGTGGCGCAGGGCAGCGTGGTGGTTGGCGGCATCAGCGCGCAGGGCAAGAGCGGCTCCAGCGTGCAGGTGAATATCTCCGCCAGCGGGCGCATCCCCAACGGCGCCTCGGTGGAACGCACGGTGCCCTCGTCGTTCAGTGGTGGCGGCGACCTGATGCTGAACCTCAACACCGCCGACTTCACCACCGCCACGCGGATCGCCACGGCGATCAACCGGAGCTATGGTGCCGGCACCGCGCAGCCGCTCGACGGCGGCTCGGTCAGCGTGCGCGGGCCGCAGGACCCGGCGCAGAAAGTGGCGTGGCTGGGCGCGGTCCAGAACCTCGACGTGCAGCCGGGCGACGCGCCGGCGCGGATCGTGGTGAACTCGCGCACCGGCACGGTGGTGATCGGTTCGGACGTGCGGGTCAGCGCCGCCGCGGTGGCGCACGGCGCGATCCAGGTCACCATCAGCGAGCAGGCGCAGGTCAGCCAGCCGGCGCCGTTCAGCCGTGGCGGACAAACCGCGATCGTGCCCAGCAGCAGCGTGCAGGTCAGCGAGGAGGGCGCGCACATGTTCAAGTTCGGCCCCGGCGTGAGCCTGGACACCATCGTGCGCGCGGTGAACCAGGTCGGCGCCACGCCGAGCGACCTGATCTCGATCCTGCAGGCATTGAAGCAGGCCGGCGCGCTGCATGCCGACCTGGTGGTGATCTGAGCCGGCCCGCAATCATGACGCCCATCACCAGCAACGCGCCCGCACTCGACACCTGGACCGAACTGTCCGGCTTCCAGCAGCTGCGCGCGCAGGCGCGCAGCGACGAGGGCAAGAGTGCGCTGCCGGCGGTGGCCAGGCAGTTCGAGGCGATCTTCACCCAGATGATGCTGAAGTCGATGCGCGACGCGAACGCCAGCATGGGCAGCGACTTGGCCGGCAGCGAACAGGTCGACTCGTACCGCGAGATGTTCGACCACCAGCTCGCGTTGAGCCTGGCCAACGGCAACAACGGTCTGGGCATCGCGAAGATGCTGGTGCGCCAGCTTGGCGGCAAGCCGGCTGCCGCCGCCGACGCCCACGGCACGCTGCCGACGCCCGTCGCCGGTGTGCCCAATGCCGACGTGCGCGCGCTGCTGCAACTGGGCGCCGGCGACGATGCGAGCGACGCAACGGCCGGCATCATGGCCATGCCGTCGACGGCCGACGCCGGTTCGGCGTGGAGCCAGACGCTCGACCGCATGGCGCAGGGTGCGCTCGATGCGGCGGGCGCCGCGGCGGAACTGCTGCCGGGCGGCGACCCGGTGGGCTTCGTCCGCACGCTGGCACCGCACGCCGAAGTGGCGGCGAAGCAGCTGGGCGTGTCGGTGCGCGCGCTGCTGGCGCAGGCGGCGCTGGAAACCGGCTGGGGCAAGCACCTGCCCAGCCACCGCGACGGCAGCAGCAGTTTCAACCTGTTCGGCATCAAGGCCGGCGGCAACTGGAGCGGCGACAAGGTCAGCGTACCCACGCTGGAGTACGAGAACGGCGTGGCGGTGCGCCGGCACGATGCGTTCCGCGCCTACGACTCGCCGGCGGATGCGTTCGCCGACTACGCGCGCTTGCTGGTCGACAGCCCGCGCTATGCGCAGGCGTTGGGCCAGGGCGAGAACGTGGCCGGCTTCGCGCGGGCGCTGGTGCGCGGCGGCTACGCGACCGATCCGTCGTACGCGGCCAAGATCACCGCGATCGCCAACAGCCCGCAGATGCGCGAGGCGCTGGCGGCGCGGCGGCGGCCGGGCGAATTCAAGTGAACACGCGCCCGGCCGTTACCGTGACCACATGCCGCGTCCTTCCGGCGGCGCCCCAGTTGTTGAGGATGGACCACCATGGCTGACATGCTTTCGACCGGCGTGTCCGGGCTGCTCGCCGCGCAGATCGGGCTCGGTACGGTGAGCCACAACGTGGCCAACGCGAACACCGACGGCTACAGCCGCCAGCAGGTGTCGTTCAGTGCCAGGCTGCCCGAGGGGCAGGCCAATTACTACGTCGGCACCGGCGTCAATACCGTGGCGGTGCAGCGCGCCTACAGCCAGTTCCTCAACAGCTCGCTGTGGTCGGCCACCTCGGCGCAGGGCCGCGCCGGCAGCATGGCCAGCCTCACTGGTCAGCTCAACGACCAGCTTTCCGGCAGCAGCAACCTGCAGACCTCGCTGGACAGCTTCTTCGGCGCCGTGCAGGACATGGCCAACGCGCCGTCGGACGCCGCCTCGCGGCAGGTGCTGCTGGCCCGCGCGGGCGGGCTGGCCAGCACGTTCCGCGCGCTGTCCGGCCAGTTCAACCAGCTCTCCGGCCAGGTGCAGCAGCAGATCGGCGAAGCCGTCGATGCGATCAACAGCGACAGCCGGTCGATCGCCAAGTTGAATGGGCTGATCCGCTCCTCGCAGGCTACCGACGGTACGCCGCCGGCCGACCTGCTCGACCAGCGCGATGCACTGGTGAAGAAGCTGGCTGGCCAGGTCGGCATCAGCGTGGTGCCGCAGAACGACAACACCATCAGCGTGTTCGTGGGCAATGGCCAGGCGTTGGTCACCGGCACCGAGGCGCATGCATTGGGCACCGCGCCCAACGCGTACGACGCCACCCGGCTGGAAGTGGTGGGCGCGGCGTCCGGCGCGGTGCTGAGCGGGCGCATCGGCGGTGGCACGCTGGGCGCGCTGCTGGATTTCCGCGGCAACGTGCTCGATCCCGCGCAGAACCAGCTGGGTCGCAGCGCGCAGGCGCTGGCCAGCGCGTTCAACGCGCAGCACGCGCAGGGCATGGACCTGCGCGGCAAGCTCGGCGGCAGCTTTTTCGACGTGGCCGGCCCGGCTGTGCAGGCAGCCGCCACCAACAGCGGCAGCGGCACGCTGAGTGCCGGCATTGGCGACATCGGCGCGCTGACCGGCAAGGATTACGTGCTGAGCTACAACGGCAGCAGCTGGAGCATGCGCGACACCAGCGGCAATAGTGTCGCGCTGGCCGGCAGTGGCACCAACGCCGCCCCGTTCACCGCCGCCGGGCTGAGCCTGGTGGTGGGCGGCAGCGCCAGCGCCGGCGACAGTTTCCGCGTGCAGCCCAGCCGCAACGCCGCTGCGAGTTTTTCGGTGGCGATCGACGACCCCGACAAGGTTGCGGCCGCGGCGCCGCTCAAGGTCGCGGCGGCGGCCGGCAATACCGGCACGGCATCGCCCACCGTCAGTGTCAGCAACGGCAGCGATCCCAACCTGTTCAGCAGCAGCTCCGTCGTGTTCGCCTCGGCCACCAGCTACAGCATCGACGGTGGCCCGGCGCAGGTGTTTGCTCCCGGCCAGACTATCGTCCACAACGGCTGGAGCATGCAGCTCGGTGGCGCGCCGCAGGCCGGCAACCGTTTCAGCGTGCAGGCCAACAGCAACGCGCAGGGCGACAACAGCAATGCGCTGATGCTGGGCAAGGTGGCCAATCTCGGCGTGCTCGACGGCGGCGTCACCAGCGCCGGTCGCGCCTACAGCCAGCTGGTCGGCCAGGTCGGCAGCGCCGGTGCGCTGGCCAAGGACGACCTGAGCACGCAGACCGCGGTGTACAGCCAGGCGATGAGCTCGCAGCAGAGCGTGTCCGGCGTGAACCTGGACGAAGAGGCCGCCAACCTGTTGCGCTACCAGCAGGCCTACCAGGCTTCCGCCCAGGTCATCAGCACCGCCAACAATATCTTCGGCGCGCTGCTCAGCGCCGTGAGGGGGTAAGTCATGCGAGTCTCCACCAGCTGGATGCAGCAGCAGTCCGTCGGCAGCATGATGGACCGGCAGAGCGAGCTGTCCGGCCTCAACATCCAGTTGAGCACCGGCAAGCGCATCAACCAGCCGTCCGACGATCCGGTGGGCGCGGCGCGCGCGCTCGACCTCACCCACCTCACCGCCGACGCCGCGCAGTACCAGCGCAACATCACCAGCGCCAACGCGCGCCTGGGGCTGGAAGACCAGACCCTGTCCAACGTCACCAACGTGCTGGGCCGCGTGCGCACGCTGCTGCTGCAGGCCGCCAACGGTTCGCAGACCGACACCACCCGCGGCGACATCGCCGCCGAAATGGCGCAGTTGCGCCAGCAGCTGCTCGGCCAGGCCAACAGCAAGGACGGCCAGGGCGATTACCTGTTCGCCGGCAACCGCACCGGCACGATGCCGTTCGTCGCGCAGAACGGCGTGAGCTATGTCGGCGACGACGGCCAGCGCATGGTCGCCGCCGGCCCCGGCCTGCAGGTGGCCACCGGCGACCCCGGCAGCGCGGTGTTCGCCGGGATTCCCACCGGCAACGGCAGCTTCGCGGTCAGCGCCGGCGCGGCCAACACCGGCAGCGCGGTGGCCGGCGCCAGCAGCGTCAGCAATCCCAACGCGATTCCCTCGGCGTGGGACGGCGGCAGCTACCGCATCGTGTTCACCGCCGCCGACGCGTACGAAGTGCGCGACGGCGCCGGCACCGTACTGGACAGCGGCAGCTACGACGCCAGCCGCGGCGGCAGCGTCAGCTTCCGCGGTGCGCAGGTGGCCTTCAGCGGCACGCCCGCCGCGGGCGACCAGTTCTCGCTGGGCGCCTCCGCGAAGCAGGACGTGTTCACCACGCTGGACAACATCATCAAGACGCTGCGCACGCCCAACGGCGGCGGTGCGCCGATGCAGAACGACATCAACACGCAGTTCGCCAGCCTCGACCAGGCGATCGACAACATCAGCCGCACGCGCGGCATGGTCGGTGCGCGCATGAATGCGCTGGACCAGCAGAGCGGACTCAACGACGACCTCACGCTGCAGTACAAGAGCGCGCTGTCCGGCGTGCAGGACCTGAACTACTACGACACGATCAGCCAGCTCGGCGCGCAGACCACGGCGCTGCAGGCCGCGCAACAGACGTTCACGAAAATCCAGGGTTCAAAGTTGTTCGACTATCTGCGTTGACAAGGCTCAAGTTTCCATGGTGGGGGTCGAAACAGTCACTGAGGCGGCGGTGTTCCCATCGGAATCCCCGCTGGCTGCCACCGCCGGCCACCGGCACCTACGACCCTTTCTGGAGATACTCCCATGGTCATGAGCGTCAACACCAACATCAGCTCGCTGAATGCCCAGAACAACCTGGCCAAGTCGCAGAGCAAACTCGCCACCGCGATCATGCGTCTGTCCTCGGGCATGCGCATCAACAGCGCGAAGGACGATGCCGCGGGCCTCGCCATCTCGACCCGCTTCACCACCCAGATCAACGGCCTCAACCAGGCGGTCAGCAACGCCAACGACGGCATCTCGCTGGCGCAGACCACCGAGTCGGCGCTGAACGAGGTGACCAACAACATGCAGCGCATCCGCACCCTGGCGGTGCAGTCGGCCAACGCCACCAACTCCGACAGCGACCGCGCCGCGCTCGACGCCGAAGTGCAGCAGCGCCTGTCGGAAATCACCCGCATCTCGCAGCAGACCACTTTCAATGGCCGCCACGTGCTCGACGGCACCTTCGGCAGCGCCGCGTTCCAGATCGGCGCCAACGTGGGCGAGACGATCTCGGTCAACCTCAGCCAGGGTGCGGGCGCCAAGCAGGTCGGCCAGATGGCCAGCTCGGCGACCGGCGACCTGACTGCGATGTTCACCGCCAGCGCGGCGACGCCGGGCACCGCGACCAGCCTGGCCGTGGGCGCCTCGACCGTCGTCGCCGCGGGCGACCTGACCATCGGCGGCACCGGCGTGGCCGCCGGCACCTACACCGGTGCCCAGTTCGCCGCCGCGATCCAGACCGCGGGCGGTGCCGGCGTCACCGCGACCTTCAACTCCACCACCAACCAGATCACCATCAGCAATACCAATGCGACGGCAGTGGCGATCGCCGGCACCAAGCAGGCGACCTATTTCAGCACCACCAGCGTGGCGGCGCAGACGCCGGCCAACAGCGGCATCCTGACCCTGGCTACCGGCGACCTGACGATCCAGGCGGCGGGCGGCGGTGCCGCGGCCGACATGGCCGGCACGTACAGCAGTGCGCAGAGCCTGGTCGATGCGATCAATGCCAAAGGCGTCGCCGGCGTCTCGGCCTACTACGACAGCACCAACCACGCGGTGCACCTGAACTCGCAGGCGGCGCTGACCGTGAACGGCGCCAAGTCCGGCACGGGTGCGGGCAACCTGGGCTTCGCCGGCGCGGGTGCCACCGCGATCGCCGTCGGCGGCAATCTGGCCAGCAGCGACGTGAAGACGGTGACCACCGCCAACGACACCATCAGCCGCATCGACGCCGCGCTGAGCACGGTCAGCTCGATGCGCAGCGACCTGGGCGCGGTGCAGAACCGCTTCCAGTCCACCATCGCCAACCTGCAGACCATCTCGCAGAACCTGAGCGCGTCGCGCAGCCAGATCCAGGATGCCGACTTCGCCGCGGAGACCGCGAACATGTCCAGCGCGAACATCTTGCAGCAGGCGGGTGTCTCGGTGCTGGCGCAAGCCAACGCTTCCACCCAGAGCGTACTCAAGCTGCTGCAGTAAGTTGCCACCGGAGCGGCCGCGATGCATCGCGGCCGCTCCATCCATTTTTGAGGAACCCCGCACATGGCGATCACCGTCGGCTCCACCAGTACGCCAACCACCGGTCTGCTGACTTCGCTGGGCGTGGGTTCCGGGCTCGACGTAGCCACCCTGGTCAGCCAGCTGGTCGCCGCCAAGAAGGCGCCGCAGCAGAACCAGATCACCAGCCAGACCAACACGGCGAACACCCAGCTTTCGGCGCTGGGCCAGGTCAGCGCCGCGCTTTCCGCGCTGCAGTCGGCGATGGCCACGCTGACCGACGGCAGTGCCTTCACCGCCCGCACGGTGGCCGCCAGCGACACCACCGTACTCGGCGCCAGCGCCACCGGCACTCCGGTCAACGGCAGCTACAACATCGTCGTGACGCAGCTGGCCACCGCGCTGAAGGCCTCGTCCGGCGCATTCGCCAACAGCAGCACCGCGGTCGGTACCGGCACGCTGACCATCGCGGTGGGCAGCCAGTCGATGAGCCTCACCCTGGACAGCACCAACAATTCGCTGGCGGCGATCCGCGACGCGATCAACGGTGCCAGCAGCAACCCCGGCGTGAGCGCCACCATCGTCACCGGCACCGACGGCGCGCACCTGGTGCTGAGCGGTACCCGCACCGGCGCTGCCAACGGCTTCTCGGTCAGCAGCAGCGGTGGCGACGGCAAGCTGGCGGCACTGAACTACAACCCGGCGGCCACCAGCGGCAACGGACTGACCGTGGTCACCGCCGCCGCCGATGCCAAATACAGCATCGACGGGCTGGCCGCCAGCAGCGCCGGCAACACCGTCAGCACCGCCATCGACGGCCTCACCCTGAACCTGGTCAAGGCCGGCAGCAGCACGCTGAGCGTATCCAGCGACACCAGCAAGGCCACCAGCGCGCTGACCAACCTGGTCAACACCTACAACAGCTTCGTCGGGATCTACCAGAACCTGACCAAGTACGACGCCACCAGCGGTACTGCCGGCGCATTGCTCGGCGACGCCACGCTCAACCGCATCAACAACACCCTGTCGAGCGTCATCGGCGGCACCGCCAACGGCGCCGCGCTGTCCTCGATCGGCATCTCGCTGCAGGTGGACGGCACCCTGCGCCTGGACAGCGCCAAGCTGGCGACCGCGCTATCCGACGGCGGCAAGCAGGTCGGCAGCCTGTTCGGCGGCACCAACGGCTTCGCCGCGAAGCTGAATACTCCGCTGACCAGCTGGGTCGGCACCCAGGGCGTGCTGGCCAGCCGCACCAGCAGCATCAACCGGCAGCTGAGCGACCTGGCCAATCAGCAGACCACGCTGAACAGCCGCATGGCCAGCCTCACCGCGATGTACCAGGCGCAGTTCAGCGCGCTCGACACGCTGATGTCCAAGCTCAACAGCACCAGCACTTATCTGCAGCAGCAGTTCGATGCGCTTACCAACAGCAGCAAGAAGTAAGAGGACACGGTCATGGGATTCGGCTACGGTGCTGGCGCCTATCAGCAAGTCCGCTCGCACGGCGGAGTGGAATCGGCCGATCCGCACGGGTTGATCACACTGCTGATGGATGGCGCACTGGAGCGCCTGGTGAAGGCCCGCGCGCACATGCTGCGCGGCGAGGTCGCGGCGAAGGGTGAGGCGATCTCACGTTGCATCGAGATCATCGGCGGGCTGCGCGGCAGCCTCGATCCCAAGGCGGACCCGGTGCTGGTCGGCCGGCTGGATTCGCTCTACGACTACATGAGCCGCCGCCTGCTGCAGGCGAACCTGCGCGACGACGCCAGCCTGATCGACGAGGTCAGCAGCCTGCTGCAGCCGATCCGCGACAGCTGGGTGCAGATTGCTCCCGCGGCCAGCCAGCGGGCTGCCGGCGCGTGAGCATGGGCGTGCTCGAACTCGCGCTCGGGCTGACCCGCGCGATGCTGGCCGCCGCGCAGACGCAGGAATGGTCGCGGCTGGTCGAGCTGGAGGCCGAGCGCGAGCCGTTGCTGCTGCGCCAGCATGCGTCCGACCCGGACAGCCTGGCCCGGCTGGACGAAATTCTGGCGTACGATCGCCAGCTGCAGGCCATCGTCGGCTGCGCGCGGGATTCGGCGGCCGTGCAGTGGCAGCAGGAAACCGATCGCGCCCGTGCGATCGCGGCCTATACCCGGCCCTGACCACCGGCGTCGGCCGCCGACGTGGCGGTTTCGGCCTCAACGCGTCGCGGAGCCACGCCATGACCTCAGACAGCACGCCCCCGGGCGATACCTCGTCGGCCAGCGCTGCAGTGGCGGCCTGGGACGACTTCGAGCAGCGGGTCAGCTGCGAGGAGAGCCTGCATGCCGATTGCGAGCCGCTGGCCTGGCCGCCCTCGCCGGCGTTGCTGCAGCAGTTGGCCGAGCGCAACGCGAACGTGCTGGCGGCGATCGCCGCGCTGGAGGAGCGCCGCGCCGACGGCGGCGAGGACGACAGCCCGCTGATGCAGGAAATGCTGCGCATGGACGCCAAGCTCAGCGTGCTGATGGAGATCGTCAACAACTTGCTGGTGCCCGCCAGCGTGCTGCCGCCGCGGCAGCCGCTGCGCTTCAACGCGATCGGCGCACTGCTGCCCGCGGGCCTGGCGCCGACCGCCGGCGGGCTGCTGCTGCGCATCCGTTTCGACCTGTGCCGCAGCCTGCCGCTGGAACTCGCCGCGCAGGTGCAGCGGCAATTCGACGATGGCCGGACGTTCGTGGCTTTTGCGCCGCTGGGCGACGCACTGGGTGACGCAATTGAGCGTCTGGTTTTCCGCCATCACCGACGCAAAGTGGCAGGGGCGCGCCAGCCGGTTGCGTAAGCAGTGATCCGGCCGACGCACAGTATGTGATGCAGTTCGCAATTGTGGAATTCCGCCGGCGCTTCCCATGACGCCGCTCACACTTGGCATGTGCGCCAGGCCATGCCCGGGATGTCGCGCAAATCGTTCATGTTTCATGCAGTTAGGAAACACGACCGGACGTGTTTGCCGATGCGTCGGTGTCGGTTTTTCCGACGCGCGACGTTTTACCGACGCAATGGTCGGAAAGTTGGCCTCCTAATTGCTCTTGGTTCATCACGCCGGCAATGGAAACCCGGCAGCGATGAGAAGGCGTTCCCGACGGAAGCATGGGGCCGCCAAAACGAGCAGTGTGGTAAGGAGAGAAAGCGGTGCAGAAATTCGACTTCCTGGTCATCGAATCCGACGAGACGCGTGTGGACTCCGTACTCTCGGCCCTTCACTTCCTGGGCTACCGGCCGCAGCACGGCGCCGCCTGTGCCGCGGTGGACGAAGCCACCCATGCCTGGCGCGCGGTTTACGTCGGCAGCGTCGCCGACGCCGCCGAGGCCGAGCGCCAGTTCGCCCTGCTGGGCGCCGCCGCGTCGCACGTGCCGGTGCTGCTGGCGGCCGATTCGCCCTGGCTCGATCGCTTCGGCGCGGCGTCGTCGACGTTTGCCACGCGCATGGCCATGCTGGAGTTTCCCCTGCGTTACGAGAAGATGGCCGAAGCCATGCGCAACATCTATGCGCGCCTGCTCGGCGGCCAGTCCGGCGCGCTGCGCTTCGTCGGCAACGCGGCGCCGATGCTGCGCGTCAATGCGTTGATCCGCCAGGTTGCACCGTTCGATTCCACCGTGCTGGTGCTGGGCGAGTCGGGCACCGGCAAGGAGATGGTGGCGCGGGCGATCCACGCGCATTCGCCGCGCCGCGACAAGCCGTTCGTGGCGATCAACTGCGGGGCGATCCCGGCGGAGCTGCTGGAGAGCGAGCTGTTCGGCCACGAAAAGGGCTCCTTCACCGGCGCGATCAGCGCGCGCAAGGGCCGCTTCGAGATGGCCGAAGGCGGCACGCTGTTCCTCGACGAGGTCGGCGACATGAGCCTGCCGATGCAGGTGAAGCTGCTGCGCGTGCTGCAGGAGCGCGCCTATGAGCGGGTGGGCGGCAGCAAGACCCTGCGTTGCGACGTGCGCATCGTCGCCGCCACCCACCGCAACCTGGAGGAGTCGATCGCCAGCGACCGCTTCCGCGAGGACCTGTTCTACCGGCTCAGCGTGTTCCCGCTCGAACTGCCGTCGCTGCGTGAACGGCTGGACGACCTGCCGGTGCTGATCGCCGAGTTCAACCAGCGCCTCGCCCGCCGCGGGCTGGGCGTGGTGCGCTTCAGCGCCAGCGCGATGCAGTCGTTGTGCGCGCATGCCTGGCCGGGTAACGTGCGCGAGCTTTCCAACCTGGTCGAGCGCATGGCCATCCTGTTCCCGCACGGCGAGGTGCGCAGCAGCGACCTGCCGACGAAGTACCGCGGTCAGCAGGCCGTCGACGAGGTGCACGGCGCGGCGTTGCTGGCGCTGATGGAAGACGAGCTGCCGCCGAGCGAAGCCGCCGTGCAGCCGGTGGCCGAGACGCTGCGCACGCTGCCGGAGCAGGGCCTGGACCTGAAGGACCATCTGGCCGACATCGAGGTGGGACTGATCCGCCAGGCGCTCGATGCCACTGGCGGCGTGGTGGCGCATGCCGCGCGCCTGCTGCACATGCAGCGCACCACCCTGGTGGAAAAGCTGCGCAAGTACGGCTTGCAGAACAGCCTGGCGGCTTGAGAAGCCGGGATTCGGGATTCGAAATTCGGGATTCGTAGGAGCCCGCTCGCGGGCGATGCCGTTAGCTTTTGCGAATCCCGAATCCCGAATCCCGAATCCCGAATCCCGAATCCCGAATCCCGAATCCCGGCAACAGCTGGCACGCCTCGTGCAATCACTCACTCGAAATCCCGTCACGCGTCGGGAATCCGTCATGAGGACGCATCGCGATGAGCACCATCGACGTCAACAACCTGCTGTCCCAGATGCGCCAGATGAGCGCGCAGGTACGTGCGCCGGAAACGGCGTTCAAGCCGGCGGCTGTCGCCGGGCAGGCAGATTTCTCCGACGTGTTCAGGCAGTCGCTGTCCGCCGTGGGCCGCAACCAGATGGAAGCCGATCGCATGGCGGCGAGTTTCGAGCGTGGCGACCCGGGCGCGGACCTTGGCCGCACCATGATCGCGATGCAGAAGGCCGACCTCTCGCTGCGCACCGTGGTCGAGGTGCGCAACAAGCTGGTCGATGCCTACAAGGAAATCATGAACATGCCGGTCTGACGCGTTCGCGTCGATCCGCTTCCATCCCCTAGCCGAAGAGCAGCAGCATGGCCGACAACGCCGTCGCGACCACCGCCAACAACGGTACGCGCCTGGACCCCTTCAAGCAGATCGCCCGCAACCCGGCGACGCGGCAGCTGGTGCTGCTGGTGGCGGTGGCCGCGGCGGTGGCGCTGGGCGTGGCGGTGGTGCTGTGGTCGCGCGGCCCGAACTACGGTTTGCTGTACGCCGGCCTGGAGCAGAAGGACGCTTCGGCGATCACCCAGGAGTTGCAGGCGAACAACACGCCCTACCGGTTGAGCAGCGACGGCTCGTCGATCATGGCGCCGGCGGCCGACCTGGCGGCACTGCGGCTGAAGCTGGCGGCGAAGGGCTTGCCGCAGGGCAGCGCCAGCAGCAGCACGCTGCCGGCCGCCGATTCGCCGTTCGGCATGAGCGATCTGGCCGAGCGCACCCGCTACCAGCAACTGCTGGAGGCGGATCTGGGCACCACCATCGGCGGGCTGCAATCGGTGCGCGCCGCACGCGTGCATCTGGCCTTGCCGAAGCCTTCCGCGTTCATCCGCGACAGCCGCGAAGCCAGCGCCTCGGTGCTGGTCACATTGTACCCCGGCCGCCAGCTCGATGCCGGCCAGGTGGCGGCGATCGTGCACCTGGTGGCGGCCAGCGTGCCGAACCTGGAAGCGCGCCAGGTTTCCGTGATCGACCAGCAGGGCCAGCTGCTCACCGCCGACCCGGAAAGCCCGGGCGCGGTGGGCGACAACCGCCTGCGCATCGCTACGCGGATCGAGAACACCTACGCCCAGCGCATCGAGGAACTGTTGACGCCGCTGGTCGGTCCCGGCCGGGTGCATGCGCAGGTGCATGCGGACCTGGACTTCAGCCGCACCGAGAAAGCCACCGAGACCTTCGGCCACGACCACCCGGCGCTGCGCAGCGAGCAGACCAGCAGCGAGCAGCGCGGGGCAGGCGCTGCCGCCGCGGGCGGCGTGCCCGGCGCGCTCAGCAACCAGCCGCCGGTGATGGTTGCGCAACCCACCGCGGCGAAGCCCGACGCCGGCAAGGCCTCCGCTGCCGCCACCGCCACGGCCGCGACCGCCAGCCCGGGCGAGAGCTCCGGCAGCGCCACCCGCAACTACGAGCTGGATCGCACCATCAGCCATGTCAGCGACCCGGCGGGACGGCTGGCCCGGCTGACCGTAGCGGTAGCGCTGGACGACAAGCTGGCCGCTGCCGGCAAAGCGGACAATCCGGATGATCCCGCTGGCGATGCGGCGGCAGCGCCCAAGAGCGTGCCGTTCAGCGCGCAGGAACTGCAGCACCTGACCGAGCTGACCAAGAACGCGGTGGGCTTCGACGCCGCCCGCGGCGACAGCGTCAGCGTGGTCAACCAGGCATTCCAGCGCGGCCCGGCGGTCGATGCCTTGCCCGAGACCCCGCTGTGGGGCCGGCCCGGGGTGCTGGACCTGCTCAAGCAGGGCGCCGGCGTGCTGATCGCGCTGCTGGTGGCGTTCGGCCTGCTGCGTCCGCTGCTGAAGGGCTTGCTGCGCGGCGAGACGGCGACCCGCGCGATGCCCTCGCCGATGCCGCAGATCTCGGTGCGCGTCGACGACGAGCTGGCGGCCAACGAACCGGCCCGGCTCGGCGGCGCCATGCCGACGCTTTCGTACGAGCAGCGTGTCGGCCAGGCCAGGCGGATGGTTGGCGAAAACTCCAAGCAGGTGGCGCAAGTGGTGAGGAACTGGGTGAGCGAAGATGGCAACTAATCGTTCCGACGCATCCGTCACCGGTGCGCAGCGCGCGGCAATTCTGCTGCTGACGCTGGGTGAGCAGGATGCCGCCGAGGTGCTCAAGCACCTCAGCGCGCGCGACGTGCAGGCGGTGGGTACCGCGATGGCGGGGCTCACCAGCGTCTCGCGCGAACACGTCGAGCACGCACTGACCCGGCTCAACCAGGACATGGGCCAGCAGACTTCACTGGGTGTCGGCACCGAGGAATACATCCGCAAGATCCTCACCAATGCGCTGGGCGAGACCAAGGCCGGCGGGCTGATCGACCGCATCCTGCTCGGGCGCAGCAGCAAGGGGCTGGAATCGCTCAAGTGGATGGAAAGCCGCGCCATCGCCGAGATGATCAGCCAGGAACACCCGCAGATCATCGCGCTGGTGCTGGCACACCTGGAGCCCGACCAGGCCGCCGAGGTGATCGGCTACCTGCCGCCGCGCGTGCGTTCGGACGCGGTGATGCGCATCGCCACGCTCGATGGCGTGCAGCCGCATGCGCTGAACGAGCTGGACGAGATCATGGAGCGCCAGTTCTCCGGCAACAACAAGAAGCTCAAGTCCGCCAGCGTCGGCGGGCTGAAAGCCGCCGCCGACATCCTCAACGCGATGGAGACCAGCCGCGAAACCGAACTGATGGCGGCCATCCGCAGCCAGGACGACGCGCTGGGCGGGCGCATCGAGGACTTGATGTTCGTGTTCGAGGACCTCGCCGAACTGGACGACCGCGGCATGCAGCTGCTGCTGCGCGAGGTGCCATCGGGCACCCTGATCACCGCCCTCAAGGGCGCCGAACCGGCGGTGCGCGAGAAGATCTTCGCCAACATGTCCAAGCGCGCCGCCGACATGATGCGCGACGACCTCGAGGTGAAGGGGCCGGTGCGCCTGAGCGAAGTCGACGCGGCGCAGAAGGAGGTGCTGGGTATCGCCCGCAAGCTTTCCGACGCCGGCCAGCTCAGCCTCACCTCGGGCGGGGATGAATTCGTCTGATGACCGCCACCATCCACAACGTGGCGGCGGATTTCCAGCGCTGGGAGCTGCCGAACGTGGGCACCGGGCCGACCGCGTCGGCAGCGGCCAATGCGCCGCCACCGCCGACCGTACGCGAGCTGGCGGCGCTCGAGCAGCAGGCGCGCGAGGAAGGCTATGCGGCAGGCCACGCCGAAGGCGCCGCCGCGGCGCAGCAGCAGCTGCGCCAGCGCCTGGCCGAACTCGACGCGCTGTACGACGCGGCCGCGCGCCCGCTGCAGCAGCTCGACGAGCAGACTGGGCAGGAGCTGGCGCGGCTGGCCATGATCGTGGCGCAGCGGGTGATCGCGCACGAACTGCAGCTGTCACCCGCGCTGGTCATCCAGGCGGTGCGCCAGGCGGCCACCGCCCTGCCGGCGGCCACGCGCGAGTTGCGCGTGCACCTGCATCCTGACGACTTGGCCCTGCTGCGCGAATCGGGCGCCGCCGAAACGCACTGGCAGCTGCTGGCCGACGCAACACTCGCGCGCGGCGACTGCCGTCTGGAAAGCGAGCGTTCGCGGCTGGATGCACGGGTGGAAACCCGCCTGGCGGCATTGATCGACGCCGTCCTCGGCGACAGCACAGGATCCGTCGAATGATCGCCGCGACCGCCCTTGTAGGAGCCCGCTGGCGGGCGATGCTTTTCTGGCCGGGATTCGGGATTCGGGATTCGGGATTCGCAAAAGCGGAAGCGAGAGCATCACCCGCCAGCGGGCTCCTACAAAAGCGGTGGGGCGCTGAGTGAATACGGAGGCGTTCATCGCCGCGCGGCGGGCGAACTGGCAGCGCCAGTTTGCGCGGCAGGGCGCGCGTGCCGAAGTGGCGCGCACGCTGGTGGTGGAGGGCAGCCTGCGCCGCGTGGTCGGCCTGACCCTGGAGGCGGAAGGCTGCGAGGCCGCGCTCGGCGCGCGTTGCCTGGTCGACACCGCCGACGGCGCCGCGCTGGAGACCGAAGTGGTCGGCTTTGCCGACGAACGCCTGCTGCTGATGCCGGTGGGCGACATGCACGGCGTGCTGCCGAACGCGCGCGTGCGCCCGTACGCGCGCAGCGGCGGCCTGCCGGTCGGCATGGGCCTGCTCGGCCGCGTGGTCGGCGCCGACGGCGTGCCGCTGGACGGGCTGGGCGCGCTGGCGTCGGACGAGCACGCCGCGCTCAAGCGCGAACCGATCAACCCGATGGCGCGCAAGCCGATCGACGCGCCGCTGGACGTCGGCGTGCGCGCGATCAACGCATTGCTTACCGTCGGCCGCGGCCAGCGGCTGGGCCTGTTCGCCGGTTCCGGCGTGGGCAAGTCGACCCTGCTCGGCATGATGACCCGTTACACCAACGCCGACGTGGTGGTGGTCGGCCTGATCGGCGAGCGCGGTCGCGAGGTGAAGGAATTCGTCGAGCACACGCTGGGGCCGGAGGGCAGGGCGCGCGCGGTGATCGTCGCCGCGCCGGCCGACGCGCCGCCGCTGAAGCGCCTGCGCGGCGCGCAGTACGCCACTGCGATCGCCGAATGGTTCCGCGACCGCGGCCAGCGCGTGCTGCTGCTGATGGATTCGCTGACCCGCTACGCCCAGGCGCAGCGCGAGATCGCGCTGGCGATCGGCGAGCCGCCGGCGACCAAGGGCTACCCGCCGTCGGTGTTCGCGATGATGCCGGCGCTGGTCGAGCGCGCCGGCAACGACGCTGAGGGGCGCGGCTCGATCACCGCGTTCTACACCGTGCTCACCGAGGGCGACGACTACCGCCACGACCCGATCGCCGACGCCGCGCGCGCGATCCTGGACGGCCATGTCGTGCTGTCGCGCGACCTCGCCGAAGCCGGCCACTACCCGGCGATCGACATCGAGGCCTCGATCAGCCGCGTGATGCCGGCGGTGGTGAGCCGCGAGCACCTGCGCGCGGCGCAACGCTTCCGCCAGGTCTATTCCGCCTATCGCCAGCAGCGCGACCTGATCGCGGTGGGCGCGTACCAGAAAGGCTCCGACCCGCAGGTCGACCAGGCGATCGAGATGTGGCCGCAACTGCGCGCGTTCCTGCAGCAGGAAGTCGACGAACCGATGACGCTCGAAGCGGCGGCGGAAAACCTTGACGCCCTTGCCGCGCAGGTGGCTGCATGAACTCGCGCGCGAAACAGCTGGAGCCTGCGGTGGAACAGGCCCGCCAGCGCAGCGAGGCTGCGCTGGCGCAGCTGGCGACGCAGCAGCAATTGCTGGCCCGGGCCGAGCATCAGCTCGCCGAGCTGCAACGCTACCGGCTGGAGTACGCGGCGGCCGGCGGCGCGGCGCAGAGCGTGACGGCGCTGCTCAACCGGCAGCAATTCGTGGAGCGCATCGACCGCGCGATCGTGCAGCAGCAGGCCGAGCTGGACCGCCAGCACCGCCAGTTGAGCCGGCTGCGCGAGCAATGGCGCCATGCGCATGCGCGCGAGAGCGCGCTGGACAGCGTGGTCTCGCAGCACCGCGAGGAAGAGCGCCGTGCCGCCGACCGCCACGAGCAGGCCGAGCTCGACGAACGCATGCAATACCGGAGGCTGCGATGAACATCGAGCCCGCCCTGCCGTCGCCCGTGCGGGTTGGTTGGCCGCGCCGCCGCCCGTCGTGCGCATCCCTTGCCGAAGGATGGTCCACGCCATGACTGTTTCCGCCCCCGCTGCACCCAACGCCGCCAGCGCGGCCGCCTCGCGAGCCGCCGCCGAGCCGCGCGACGGCAACGCGACACCGACCGGTTTCGACAGCCAGCTGCACGCGGCGCGACAGCGGCAAGAACCCGACAGCGCGAACGAGGCATCGGGCGGGCAGCAGGACGAGCGCCAGCCGACGTCGGCAGCGCGCTCACCGCGCGACCCCTCGGCCGCTGCCGTGCCCGCGGCGAAACCGGACGTCGCGGCGGCAGTACCGGTACCCGTACCCGTGCAGGTGGAACTGGCGGACGTGACCGCAGCGGACGGATCGGCGCCACGGCGCGAGCCGGGCGACGAGCCGGCACCCGCCGTGGCGGATGCCATGCTCGCCTTGCTCGGCTCGTCGCTGGCCGGCGTGTGGCCGCCCGTCGCCGGTGGCGCCAGAGCGGTCGCCGGCGCGCCGCCGTCGGGCGGCAAGGGGGCGACCGGCGACGCGCAGGCTGCCGCCATGCTGCAGCTCGCGGTGGCGGCCAGCCCGGCCGCTGCGCCCGTCAACGTCACACCGCTGGTGGCCAATACGCTGGCGCCGGTTGCCCCGCCGGCCGCGGATGCGCTCGACAAGCAGACGGGGCCGGCGCACGCCGCCGCCGCGGTACTGTCGGCGCCGCCCGCGGCCGCCGCGCCGCTTGCGGCGCATCAGCTGCAACTGCCCACGCCGCCGACAAACCCGTCGTTCGCCCAGGATCTGGGCCAGCAGTTGGTCTGGCTGAGCGGACAGAACGTCAAGCAGGCGCGGATTCGCCTGCATCCGGAGGAACTCGGTTCGCTCGATGTCAGCGTCAGCGTGAGCCACGGTCGCGTCGACGTGGTGTTCAGCGCGCAGCACGCGGCAGCAGTGCCGGCGGTGCAGCAGAGTCTGCCGCTGCTGGACCAGATGCTGGCGCGGCATGGCCTGTCGCTCGGCCACGCCGAAGTCGGTCAGCACGATCGCGGCGACCGCCGCGGGCACGCCGGCGGTGGCGGCGGCGCGCTGGAGGAGATCGCCGACATCCATGGCGCCGCGCCGATGACCCTGGCCAGGATCGGCCTGCTCGACGCGTTCGCCTGAGTTCGCCCGCACTTCGTCCTGCCGCTGCCTCTTGGCCGGCGGCCTCGACTGTCGCGCGCGGGCGGAACTTTTGCGGGAAACACCGCGCCGAGATCGCGTCGCGACAACCTGCCGGCGCCCGTCAAGAAAGCGCCGCGCACGCCGCCTCGTTCGTCATGAAGCGAGCTGGTACAAGGTTTTCCGCCGATGGCACGCGGCTTGCTTATGATGCTGGGCACGCGCGTTGCGCGTGTCTTTCAATCATCTGTGGATCGAGGTTTTCATGGTCGACGAGGAACAAGCTGGCGAGGTGGTGGATACCCCGCCCGAGCGCAAGAGCCGCAAGCCGCTGGTGATCGCAGTGTCGGTGGTGCTGCTGCTGGCGTTGGGCATCGGCGGCTATGTGTGGCGGTCGCGCCAGTCCGTGCCGGGCAAGGCCGGCAAGTCGACACCGAAGGTTGCCCAGGCCGAACTCTACCTGCCGCTGGACCCGGCCTTCGTGGTGAATTTCCGTGACGCCGAATCGCTGCGCTACCTGCAGGTCGGCGTCACCCTGATGTCGCACGACCCTGCCGCGATCGAGGTGGCCAAGGGCGCCGACCCGGTGATCCGCGATGCGCTGGTGGCGCTGTTCAGCACAACCAGGACTTCGCCATCATCAGCGATACCGCCGGGCGCCAGAAGGTGCAGGCCGATGCGCTGGTCGCCGTGCGCAAGATCGTCAGGGCGCGGCTCGGCCGTCCCGGCATCGACGCGCTGTACTTCACCAGTTTCGTGATGCAGTGACGGAAGGGCCGCAGGCATGAGCGATCTGCTTTCCCAGGACGAGATCGACGCGCTGCTGGACGGCGTCAGCGGCGGCGCGGTGGCCACCGGCGGCGACGAGCCGCCGCCCAGCGACGCGGTGGTCACGTACGACTTCACCCAGCAGGACCGCATCGTGCGCGGGCGGTTGCCCACGCTGGAGATGGTCAACGAGCGCTTCGCGCGGTTCTTCCGGCTGGGCGTGTTCAACGTGCTGCGCAAGACCTGCGAGGTCTCGGTGCTGGGCGTGAAGATGGTCAAGTTCGCCGAGTACGTGCACAGCCTGGCGGTGCCGAGCAACCTGAACCTGGTGCGCATCAAGCCGTTGCGCGGCACCGCGCTGGTAGTGTTCGAGCCGCGCCTGGTGTTCACCGTGATCGACAACTTTTTCGGCGGCGACGGGCGCTTCCATGCCCGCATCGAGGGCCGCGACTTCACCGCCACCGAGAACCGGGTGATCCAGATCATGCTGGAGGAGCTGTTCGGTGCGATGGTCGAAGCATGGGCGCCGGTGCTGGAACTGCAGTTCGAATACCAAAACTCCGAGATCAACCCGCAGTTCGCCAACATCGTCAGCCCGACCGAGACGGTGGTGGTGTCGCGCTTCCACGTCGAGCTCGACGGCGGTGGCGGCGAGATCCACCTGACCCTGCCGTACGCGATGGTCGAGCCGATCCGCACCCTGCTCGACGCCGGCGTGCAGAGCGACCGCGCCGACCGCGACGACCGCTGGGCGGAGATGCTGCAGGAGGAAGTGTTCGACGCGGAGGTAGACCTGAGTTCGCTGCTGCTCGACGTGCGCCTCAGTCTCGGCGAGTTCCTGCACCTGCGCCCGGGCGACGTGATCCCGGTGCAACTGCCGGAGCTGGCCACCGTCTACGCCGAGGACGTGCCGGTGTTCCGCGGTCACTACGGCCAGTCAGGCGGCCGCAACGCCGTGCGTTTCCATGCCCAGGCCGGTCGGCGCGAGAAGCGCGCGGCCGGCGATCAATTCAAAGAGAAGAATCCAGCATGAGCCAGCCCACAGAAGTTGCGTCGGCCCCCGCCGGCGAGCGCGTCGAGTTCGATTCGCTGCACGGCCTCGCCGCCGGCAGCGGCGACGTCAACCTCGACATGATCCTCGACGTGCCGGTGACCCTGGCGATGGAAGTCGGGCGCACCCGCATCAGTATCCGCAACCTGCTGCAGTTGAACCAGGGCTCGGTGGTGGAACTGGACCGCGCCGCCGGCGAGCCGCTGGACGTGTTCGTCAACGGCACCCTGGTCGCGCACGGCGAGGTGGTGGTGATCAACGAGAAGTTCGGCATCCGCCTGACCGACGTGATCAGCCCGGCCGAGCGCGTGCGCAAGTTGAGGTAGAGCCGTGATTCGGGATTCGGGATTCGGGATTCGGAGAGCGCTCACGGTGGCACCTGTCGCGGTTCCGGCGGCTGAGGTCAATGTCGGCGGCGAGCTGGTGCGGGTGTTGCTGAGCCTGGCGGCGGTGGTGGCGATGATTTTCGTCGCGGGCTGGCTGAGCCGTCGGCTGCAGGCGCGCAGCCGGCCGGGCGGGCGGCGCATTCGCTGCGTGGAGGCGATGGCGGTGGGCGCGCGCGACCGCGTGCTGCTGCTCGACGCCGACGGCAAGCGCCTGCTGGTCGGCGTGGGTCCGGGCGGCATGCGCACGCTGCACGTCTACGAGGGCGTACCGACCGAACCCGCGGCAGCCGAACCCGCCGCGGCGCCGCTGCCTGCGTTCGGCGAACTGCTGGCGCGCTGGAAGCGCGGCGCATGAGGATCTGGCGCTGGATCGTTGCCGTGTCGCTGCTGCTGTTGCCGCTGGCGGCGCTGGCGGCGCCGCCTGGCATTCCGCTGGTCAACGTGCAGAACGTGCCCGGCGGCGGGCAGAACTGGACGCTGTCGCTGCAGGTGCTGGCGCTGATGACCGCGCTGACCCTGCTGCCGGCGATCGCGCTGATGATGACCTCGTTCACCCGCATCATCATCGTGCTCGGTTTCCTGCGCCAGGCGCTGGGCACGCAATCGACCCCGCCGAACCAGGTGCTGCTGGGGCTGGCGCTGTTCCTCACCCTGTTCGTGATGTCGCCGGTGCTGAACAAGTCTTACGCCGACGGCGTGAAACCGTACATGGACGGCCAGCTCACCGCCGAGCAGGCGCTGCCGGTGGCCTCCGCGCCGTTCAAGCAATTCATGCTAGATCAGACCCGCGAGGCGGATCTGGCGCTGTTCACCCGGCTGGCCGGCGAGAAGCCCTATGCCAGCAAGGCCGACGTGCCGTTCAAGGTGGCGATGCCGGCGTTCCTCACCTCGGAACTTAAGACCGCGTTCCAGATGGGCTTTCTGCTGTTCATTCCGTTCCTGATCATCGACCTGGTGGTGGCCAGCGTGCTGATGTCGATGGGCATGCTGATGGTCTCGCCGGTGATCATCTCGCTGCCGTTCAAGATCATGCTGTTCGTGCTGGTGGATGGGTGGACGCTGCTGCTCGGGACCCTGGCCGGGAGCTTCTACACGTGACCGCGCATCGGCGGCCCGGAGCCCTCGTAGGAGCCCGCTCGCGGGCGATGCTCTCGCTTGTCTCCGCGTTCGGAGCGAAGAGCTTTCAGAGCAAGAGCTTTCGTCTGCCTTTGGCAGCCGAGTTACTTTCTCTTTGCGTGGCCAAAGAGAAAGTAACCCAAGAGAAAGGCCACCCCGCTTCCGCGCCTT